>DUVO01000132.1 GCA_012841005.1 Bacillota bacterium
CAGGAGCAGGTATTCTTCCCTGGAGTTGAGATTCTTCAGCACATACTCTTCCACAGCCAGATTGAAGTGGGGATCGGTGGAAATACTATTATCGATATAGAGCACAGGCTTTCCTCCTTTGCCGCGAGGCCCTTATTTACTGCTTTGGTTTTGTCCGGCCTCTGGAAAATATGGTAGCTATCCCGTTATTCAATATTTCTCCCTCCCACTTTAATAATCCTTCCTGCCTGTCTTATTGGCCACTACACCGGCGTTTGCGGCCTGGGAGAAGGTAATGGGAATTGTTTTTCGCCAGAGGCTTGACCGGGAAAACTGTTAGTATTACAATATTAGTAACAATTATTAACAAGGAGATGTAACTATGTCCGCTGCCGCAGAACCCATCAAAAGGCGTAAAACACGCCAGCGGGCCTTAATTCTCAAGATTCTGCGCAGTACCAAAAGCCATCCTACGGCCGATTGGATCTATAATCAAGTCCGGAAGGAAATACCGGATATAAGCTTGGGTACCGTATACCGGAACCTCCGCCTCCTTAAGGAAATGGGGGAGATTCAGGAACTCCAGTGGGGAAGTACCTACAGCCGCTTTGATGGTAATCCCCGGGAACACTATCATTTTAATTGCCTCCAGTGCGGCCGGGTTCTGGATGTGGATATCGATGTACAGCAGTTTTTGGAAGAACTGGTGGAAAAGAAACATGGTTGGAAAGTTACCGGACACCGTCTGGAATTTTGGGGACTGTGTCATAGTTGCCGAGAAGAACCCCGGGAGGTGAAGTGAAGGATGGCCCTTTGGAAATGCAGCCAGTGTAGTTTTGAGAAGGAAGGTCGCTGCAAGCCCCGGAAGTGCCCCGAGTGCCAGGGGCAGAATACCTTCGAAAAGAAGGAGTAGGGGGTAAAGAAAGGAGATAACAAAGCTTTAGTGCAGGAAAGTCTTGACCCCGGTTGACCCGGGGATTTTTTTTATTCCCCGGTTGTAATATTACGCATGATATCGTATAATTATACATAGACCATTGATGGGAGGGGGAATAATGGAAGATCTGAAGGGAAGGCATCTGCTGAGCCTGCAGCAGTACAATAAAGGTGAAATGATGCTGATCTTTGAGACGGCCACAGCCCTGCAGGCAATCATGGCCAGGGGGGTGCCCTTCAAACCTCTACAGGGCAAGACCCTGGGGATGCTCTTTAATAAAAATTCGACCCGCACCCGGGTCTCCTTTGAAGTCGCCATTTACCAGCTGGGTGGTCATGGCCTTTACCTGGGCGGGCAGGAGCTCCAGTTGGCCCGGGGGGAATCAATCGCCGATACGGCCCACGTCCTGTCCCGTTACCTGGATGCCATCATGATCAGGACCTACAGCCAGGCCGAGGTGGAAGAACTGGCTGCCAACGCCGGCATACCGGTAATCAACGGTCTTACCGATCAGTTCCACCCCTGCCAGGCCCTGGCCGATTTCTATACCATTTACCAGAAAAAGGGGAAGCTGGAGGGGTTAAAACTGGCCTTTGTCGGTGACGGCAACAATAATGTGACCCATTCCCTCCTTTTGGGAGCGGCCAAACTGGGTGTTAATATCCATGTTGCCGCCCCGGAAGGCTATGAACCCGAGGCGGAAATACTGGCCCTGGCCCGGCAGGAAGCCGAAAATTCCGGATGCTCTGTGGTCTTGGGCACCGATCCGGTGGAAGCGGTAACGGGAGCCGATGCCGTTTACACCGATGTCAGGACCAGTATGGGCAAGGAGGGGGAAGCAAAAGAGCGGCGCCATACCCTCGCCCCCTACCAGGTTAACAGTACCCTCATGGCGGCAGCCAAACCCGATGCCCTTTTTCTCCACTGCCTCCCGGCCCACCGGGGTGAGGAGGTTACCGATGCAGTGATGGACGGACCCAATTCGGCCGTCTTTGACCAGGCGGAAAACCGCCTCCATATCCACAAGGCCGTTCTCGGGCTCCTCATCCGGGGAAAGGAACTGCTGGAGGCAATGGCCCCCCTGCTTGGTGACAGGAAACTGCCCAGGGTCGCGGGGTAAAAAGCTAGCGGTGGGCACTGGGCTCCGGGCCGAGAACCGGCAGGTAGGTCTTGTCGGCAAAGGAAAGGGGGCAGCCAAATATCACGGCTGTCCTCTTAATCTTACTCTTTGTTATTATGTTGAATGGTAATAGGTACCACCCCGGGAAGGATTTTACCCTCCGGTGGAATAATAGTTAAGTATAAATATTACTAACTGGAGGTGGAGGCAGTGGGACTGATTAGATGGCTTGGGCATGCGGCCTTTCAGATCACCACCAATGAGGGACGGCACATCTATATCGACCCCTGGATTAAAGGCAACCCTGCCTGCCCGGTGCAGAGGGAAGACCTGGAGGAAGCCGACCTGGTTCTGGTCACCCATGATCACTTTGATCACTTGGGAGATGCCGTCAGCCTATTAAAGGCCGGTAAGGCCAGGGCTGCGGGCCAACCGGAATTGCTGGGGCTGTTGGAGGACAAGGGCATTCCTTCGGAAAAACTCATGGGCATGAATACCGGCGGCACTGTGGAAGTGGCCGGCATTGCCGTGACCATGACCCAGGCCTTCCATTCTGCCGGCAGGGGTTGGCCCATCGGGTTTATCCTGACCTTGCCCGGAGGGCCGGTTATCTATCATGCCGGCGATACGGGCCTCTTCGGCGATCTGAAACTATTGGGCGAACTCTATAACATTGATGTAGCCCTTCTGCCCATCGGCGGGCTCTATACCATGGATCCCCTCCAGGCGGCCATGGCAGTGAAACTCTTGTCTCCCCGGGTAGTTATGCCCATGCATTACCGGACCTTCCCTGCCCTGGTCCAGGGCGCCGGGGAATTTGCCCGCTTGGTTAGGGAAAAGGCACCCGGGGTGGAAGTGGTGGTTTTGGAACCCGGCGGCCGGTGGGAATTCTAGGAAACATGAATCCGGGCTGCCGGACCCGACCTCCAGGTAATTGCCTGTAGATGCCGGCTGGGCTCCGGGAAAGGGTGTTGCATAACTATCTATTGTAATGTATAATTATGCTGTAGTTAAGACTATGGGCAAAGAGGGAGGAACCAAAGGTGAAACAGTATCAAAAAGTGGTTCTCGCCTATTCCGGCGGTCTAGATACTTCCGTCATCATTCCCTGGCTAAAGGAAAACTATGGTTGTGAAGTAATAGCCATGGCAGCCGATGTGGGCCAAAAGGAAGAACTGGAGCCCCTGGAAGAGAAAGCCCTGAAGACGGGTGCCAGCAAACTCTATATCAAGGATGTTGTGGAAGAGTTTGTTACAGACTATATCTATCCCACCCTGAAGGCGGGGGCCATCTATGAAGGAAAATATCTCCTGGGGACATCTATGGCCAGGCCCCTCATTGCCAAATGCCTCGTAGATGTTGCCAGGGCAGAAGGTGCCGATGCCGTGGCCCACGGCTGTACAGGGAAGGGAAACGACCAGGTGCGGTTTGAACTTGCCGTCAAGGCCCTGGCGCCGGACCTGGCCATAATTGCTCCTTGGCGGGAGTGGGATCTTAAGTCCCGGGAGGACGAGATAGAGTATGCGGCCCAACGGGGCATCCCCGTACCGGTGACCAAGGAGAAACCCTACAGCATGGACCGGAACCTCTGGCATATCAGCTACGAGGGGGGAGTGCTGGAGGATCCTGACTATGAACCCGACGAAGACATGTTCAAACTGACTGTTGCCCCCGACAAGGCGCCGGACAAACCAACTTATATGGAGATTACCTTCGAAGGGGGAATCCCGACCCAGATCGACGGCGAGGCGTACAGGCCGGTGGCTTTGATTGATAAACTCAATGAGATCGCCGGGGCTAACGGTGTGGGACGGGTGGATATTGTGGAGAACCGCCTGGTGGGCATGAAGTCCCGGGGCGTTTATGAGACGCCCGGCGGTACCCTCCTGTACCTGGCCCACCGGGAACTGGAATCTCTGACCCTAGATCGGGAGACCATGCGTTTTAAGGAACTGGTGGCCCAGAAGTATGCAGAACTGGTATATTACGGTGTCTGGTTCGCTCCCATCCGGGAAGCCCTCGATGCCTTTGTAGACAAAACCCAGGAGCATGTCACCGGTACAGTCCGGTTGAAACTTTATAAGGGTAATTGTACCATTGCCGGCCGGAGGGCGAAACGTTCCCTCTATCGGGAAGACCTGGCCACCTTCGGGGCCGATGCCGTCTACAACCAGAAGGACGCCGAGGGCTTTATCAACCTTTTCGGTCTTCCCTTGCTGGTGCAGGGATTGCTCAATAAGGAGGACAGGTGAATTTGCCAGTAATTTCCCGGTAGTTTAAAAGATGCGGGAGGGGGCAGTTACCCAGGGGGAGGTGACTGTCCCCTTGGTGTTGGAGGTAGGCCCTGGGGGATACTGCCGGGATAAGTAGTTAAGTTCTGATATGATTACATTGTGAGTTGAGCAAACCTATCACTATTGAAGGGGGTCATGGGATGAAACTGTGGGGAGGGCGTTTTGCCAAGGCTACCGACGCCCTGGTGGAGGTGTTTACCGCTTCTATTGGTTTTGACCGGCGTCTCTACCGCCAGGATATCCAGGGCAGTATTGCCCATACCAAAATGCTGGTGCGGCAGGGGATCCTTTCCCCGACAGAGGGGGAAAAAATTATCGCCGGATTGCAGGAAATCGCAGGGGAGATAGAAAGGGGCCAGTTTACCTTCACGGCGGCCCGGGAAGATATTCACATGCACATCGAGGCCAGGCTGCAGGAAAAGATCGGCCCCGTGGCCGGCAAGATCCATACCGCCCGGAGCCGCAATGACCAGGTTGCCACCGATCTTCACCTGTACGTGAAGGAAGAAACGGCAGCGGTGCTGGCATTAATTGCAGAACTCCAGGGTACCATCCTTCACCTGGCCGAAAAGCACCTGGGTGTGATCATGCCCGGGTATACCCACCTGCAGCGGGCCCAACCCATCCTCTTTTCCCACCACCTCCTGGCCTATTTCGAGATGCTGGAACGGGATTGGCAGCGGTTCCGGGATTGTGCCCGGCGGGCAGACAGCTCGCCCCTGGGGGCAGGGGCCCTGGCGGGAACCTCCTTTCCCATCGACCGGCATTATACAGCATCCCAGATGGGCTTTTCTTCCTGCTATAGAAATAGCGTTGATGCCGTCAGCGACCGGGATTTTGTCCTAGAATTCCTGGCGGCGGCGGCCATCCTCATGCAGCACTTGAGCCGCTTTTGTGAGGAGCTGATCCTGTGGTCCTCCCAGGAGTTTGCCTTTATTGAACTGGACGACGCCTTTACCACCGGCAGCAGCATTATGCCCCAGAAGAAGAACCCCGATGTGCCGGAACTGATCCGGGGCAAGACGGGACGGGTATATGGAAACCTAATCGCCCTCTTGACCACCATGAAGGGTTTGCCCCTGGCCTACAACAAGGACCTCCAGGAGGACAAGGAACCCCTCTTTGATACCGTCGATACCATCAAGAATTGTTTGACCATCTTTGCCCCCCTCCTGGCCAGTCTGGAGGTGAAGGAGGAAACCATGGAGCGGGCTGCCGCCGAGGGGTTTGCCAACGCCACCGATGCCGCCGACTACCTGGCGAAAAAGGGGGTACCCTTCCGGGAGGCCCACCGGGTGGTGGGGAATATTGTCCGCTACTGCCTGGAGGAGGAGAAGGGGTTGGCTGATCTCACCCTGGAAGAATTCCGTCGCTTTTCCCCCGTCTTTGGGATGGATATAACTGGGGTAATCCAGACGAAAAGTGTTGTGGCCGCCCGGGAATCCTACGGGGGGACTGCTGCCGGGCAGGTGGAAAGGGCCCTCAAGGAGGGGTGGGAACTGCTGGCCCAAAAACAAGAAAAACCCGGCCCCTAAAGGCCGGGTTTTACCTCTGCTGGTACAGCCCCGGGGCGCGGCGGGAGCCAATATTATTCCTTCCAGCCCAGAAAGCGCCTTTCCAGGTAGGCGACCAGCTGGTACAGGAGAGCGGCGGTGATGATCAGGATCACCACGCTGGTCATGGCCAGGTGCAGTTGAAAGACCTGCTGCCCGTAAATGATCAGGTAGCCGAGGCCGGCCCGGGCCACGAGGAATTCCCCCACAATCACCCCGACAAAGGCCATTCCCACATTGACCTTCAGGGCGGCCATCATGGTGGGAACACTGGCCGGTAGGACCACCTTCTGCAGCACCTGGAATCTGTTGGCCCCAAAGGTACGGACCAGCTTGATCTTGTTCGGATC
>DUVO01000167.1 GCA_012841005.1 Bacillota bacterium
CCCGTTGAACTTCCCTGCCCGCGGGATACCCATTCCAATCACTTTTTCCAGCTCAAGGAAAAGGTGCTGGATCTTATCCTGGGTAGGAACAATCACTAAATTTGCTGGGAGGATGAGGGAAATGAGAAAAATAGTCGCCCTGGTAATGCTTCTGTTGCTCCTCTCCGGCCTGTTGGCCGGGTGCTCCAGAAGCAGCAGCACTGCCGAGAAACCCGCCGAAATCAACATCTCCTATGTCAAACTGCCCTTAAACGTGCCGACAATTGTAGAAAAGAAATTGAATTTATTTGAAAAGGAATTTGCAAAAGACGGCATACAGGTTGTTTCCCCGGAAATCACCGAGGGTTCCAAGATGACCGCAGCCCTGGCTGCAGGGTCGCTGGACTTCTGTAATGCCCTGGGTGGAACCTCGGCCATACTGGCTGCTGCCAATGGAGTGGACCTGAAGATTATTGGTATTTACAGCCGCGCTCCCAAAGCCTTTACCATTATGACCGTGGATCCTGAGATCGAAAAAATTAAAGATTTAAAGGGAAAAACCATAGCGGGCCCGAAGGGAACTATCCTGCACCAGCTCCTCTTGGGTGCCCTGGCCGGGGCAGGGCAAAGCATGGCCGATGTTGATTACGTCGATATGGCCATACCGGAAGGCGTTGCCGCCATGTTTGCCGGCAGTGTAGATGCTGCTTTAGTCGCGGGGCCGGAGGTCATAAGGGCCCAAAAGTCCGGGGCCAGGGTTCTGACTACCGGAGAAGGAATACTGGATGCAACCATCGTCATTGCCGTGAGCGGTGAGTTCTTGAATCGTTACCCGGACCTAGTACAAAGATACCTGGATGTACATCACCAAAGTCTGGAAATAATGGAAGAAAGGCCGGAAGAGGTAAAGCAAATGGCTGCCGAAGAGACAGGCCTTTCCCTGGAAGAAGTGGAAGAAATGCTTCCCTTGTATGATTTCACGCCGGCTATTTCGGAAAAGGATATCGTTGAACTGGAAAAAACCCAGGACTTTCTGATGGAGAATGGAATGCTGGAAAATAGAATTGATATTGGAGACATCATTATTGAACAGATAAAGTAATGGAGGAATCAATGGGGGCCTGCCGCCAATTTAGGATGGCGATAGGCCCCCTTCCTTACTGCGCAGCCTGATTTGGCCGGGATGCTTTCTTATTGTTCGTAAAAACAGAGCTGAAACCGCAGTATGTATTTAATTGAAGGCTGATATCATACCGGGTTTCAGCTATAGTATTTTCCGGTTGCCTTTCTTTTTCCCTACCGTCCCAAGGTAGCAATTACGGAGCCTGGATATTCTCGGCACCTGTATCCTTGGCCCACTTGCGGGCATCCTTCGGGCTTTTATTCTTCTCCAGTTTCATGGCCCGTTCTCGTGCCTGTCGGTGTTCCGGGGGCCGTTTCTCAGCCATAGACCCACCACCTCCTTTGCCCTTCTTTACCTCTTACCATACCCGGCACACCTTTATTCTATGCACATCCTCCCCAGTGCAGCCCGGCAAAGACCGAGGATATTTAACACGCCGGCACGTATATCCCTTTTGCAATCAGGATAGGATAAAAGCAAAGGAAAGGTACCTGATGGCTGAGCCAAGATTACTGCAGGTTATAGGCCTGCCGGAATCGGCCAAAGGTCGTAGCGGCTCTGTGGGGCCCCACGGCCGGCGGGCAGATCCCTTCCTGTTCCTGCCGGGTTCCCCCGGGATCCGCCAGGGATGGGCCGGGGTCGAGCTGAGATCATCAGGGGTGCCGCAGGCCGCCTTTGGGTGGCTGGGGGTCACAGGTTGTCAGACCGGCAGCCCTGGCTCCTCAGGTATTCCTGGTGGTCGAGCTAAGGTCGGGCTGGGTCTTGAACCGGTCTTTCCCCTTCGGAAGATGGGCTGGGCCGTTAAGGGATCCGGCCTGGGCCGGCGCGTAGGCCATCTCGGACCTTTCCTTTTTTGTGCCGGAGATACCACCCACTGATGCCCACCAGGACAACCAGCTGCAGCAGGCTCCGGCCCACAAATTTCCTGGTAGTATTGAAGAAAAAGGCCTGGGGAAACATCTTGATCAGGTTATGCCGGGCAGGATCCAGGAGCCAGAGATCATTATCAAAGGAGAGAAAATGGAAGACATCGAACCAGTAGTCAAAGCCAAGGGAAAAGACCAATCCCATGGCTACTATGCTCAACAGGGCCGCCAGGCCGGCCCGGTTTAATATATAGATCAGGTTATCCAGGGGACGGCCCCCTTTATCCACTATCATGCCCAGGACGGCAAGGACACCCAAAAGGAACAGGCCCCCGTTTCGTACCTGAAAACCCCTGGCAAAGAGATTTCTGACATCGACCATGTGCTGCCGCTCCCGCCTGGTAAAGAGGGGCAATTCCCGGTTGTTTATTTCGGCCACCAGGTCCAAATCCTGGCGTTGGCCCTTGAGGTAGGCTATTATCTCCCGGGTTACCCGCAGCAGCTCTTCCTCCGTCATCCCCGTAGCGGCCGGACGCTCCAGACGGCGAAACTGGTCCTGGTAATGGGACAGGTCAAAGGCTACCGCCTCTAAGTTGCTGAGCAAGAGAAGGGTTGCAATAAGTAGGGAAGCTCCCGTTACTAGACACAACCGCACCAAAGACCTTCCGTATGCTCTAGACAAGCCACCATTCCCCCTTAGGCTGTATAATGTTAAATGATAAAGGTTAATTTTCATCCCTCTGCTGGTGAAAGTACCAGCATGGGGGTCTATTGAAAATACTTCTGGCATTGAATGCAACATTTCTGGCAGTGCGGCATTGCGAAGAGAAGCTGTAGCAGTATCAATAGCGCGGTGCCCGGTGCCGGAAGTACCCCGAAAACAGCATTGGGACACAAGATAAAGAGAGCGCAGGCGAGTGCCTGTCCAGAGCGAAGCGGAGGGAGGAAAAGCAGCGACACAGACCCCGAAGGGGCGAGTTGTGTCGCTGCCCGAAGGAGCCGAGCTCGTTCAGTAGTTTGGTGTGTCTCCTGCTGTGGAGGGGTACTTCCGGCGACAATAAGCCAGTAAATGTGGGGGGTGGCAGGCTTTTGCGTAATAGAATTAAAAAACTGGCTGCAG
>DUVO01000331.1 GCA_012841005.1 Bacillota bacterium
AGGCCCCGCCACAGGATGGCGCCTTCTATGCTTAAGGGAACAATGGGCCCCAGGATGGCGGCGGTAACAGGGCTTTCAGACAGTTCCGCGAGGAACAGCCGCCAGTCGGACATCGCCTTGGTGAAAGAGATATGCCCCAGCAGAAGAAAAGCCGGAAGCAGTGTCCAGAGAGGCAGAATAAACCTGTCCCGGCGCAGGTAAAACCGGAGCAACCTGCCTGTACCAGTAAAATTTTCCCCTATCATGTCAGTTCAACTCCTTTTCTTCCAGCTTATCCCCGTAGTGTCGGAGGAAGAGTTCTTCCAAAGTGGGCGGCTCCGCAACAAGGGATTTGATGCCAAGCGGCGCCAGGGCCTGCATAACCGTATCCATGGCCCCGTCATCCACGGAAAAACGCCATTTGCCATCTATTTGCCTTAGAACGTGCACACCGGGCAGCTGCTCTAGATTTCCAGGCCGGGCAAGCTCCACTGTGACTGTGGTCCGGGTTAAATGCCGCAGTTCTTCCAGGGTGCCGGTTTCGACTATCTTCCCCTGCCTGATGATACCCACCCGGTCGCAGAGGGCTTCCACCTCCGCCAGGATGTGGCTGGAAAGAAAAACGGTCTTCCCCTGCTTCTTTATTTCGTAGATACACTCCTGAAAAATGAGTTTCATTAGGGGATCGAGACCGCTGGTGGGCTCATCCAGTATAAACAGCTCCGCTTCGGAGGCAAAGGCGGAAATTAAGGCCACCTTCTGCCGGTTACCCTTGGAATAGCTACGGCATTTTTTCTTCGGATCCAGCTGGAACCTATCCAGCAGTTCCTGGCGGCGGGAAGGGTTGACTTTGCCGTGCAGGCGGCTCAAAAAATCGATGACCTCACCGCCGGTCAGGTTGGGCCACAGGGTTACATCCCCCGGCACATAGGCCAGCCGCTGGTGGAGAGCGACGGCATCCCGCCAGGGGTCACAGCCGAAAAGTCTTGCCTCACCGCCGCTCTTTTGAAGCAGGCCCAAAAGAATGCGGATGGTGGTGGTTTTCCCTGCCCCGTTGGGCCCAATAAAACCGTACACCTCGCCCTCCCTTACAGTCAGGTCAACCCCCTGTAAAGCCGCGTGCCGGCCAAAAAACTTGGTGAGCTTCTTTGTTTCAATAACATTCATAATAAAGCCCCTCCCATCATTTATAATAGGCTTTTCGTAGCTCGTTAAGATAGCCGTCGAACTCAGCCCGGATTTGCTCCAGGTTAAACCCGGGAGCAGGGGCATTCTTTATTTGTTCCAAGATCTGGTTCGCGTACCCACCCACCGCCCAATAAATCAGTTTTTTTGCCTTTTCCACATCCAAATCCCTCCGGAAAGGGGCCGTATCTATACCGTCATAAAAGCGCTTAAAGAGGCTGGTTTCCAGCGCCTTTCGCCTTTTCCTCAGCTCCTCCCTTACCGCCTCAGAATAGGTATAAACTGCCACCCTGGTAAAATCAAAAATCCAGGGGTGTTTTTCCATTACCTTAATCTTCAACAGACAAGCCTGTCGCAGGCGTTCAAAAATATCCTTTTCCTCCAGATCAATCTGGCTAAAATACTCCCTTTCCAGGAGCTCCAGGCAGTAGTCGTATAGGAAAAGGAAGAAATCCCTTTTATTCTTCACATAATGGAACAGCAGGGGTTTTGAGATCCCGGCTTCCCTGGCAATCACATTAGTCGATGCCTTATCAAAACCCTTCCTGGCAAATTCCTTGAGGGCGGCATTTAAAATGGCATCCCGTCTTTCCTGGTCCAGGTTTAAAAATTTTGCAAACATCTACAATACCCCCTTCCCTAGTATTCTTTGCGAAGTGTATTTACCTGTTAGGTCAACAGCTTTATTATATGTGTATTTACTTATTAGGTAGGTCAATACATGGGCAGGAAAATGACTATTATTTATATATACAGCTAAAAGGTTGCTGAAATAAATTAAGGCCGCTAGCAATATTACTGCGGCCTCAAAATTAAGCGAGAATGATAATAATATTTCAACCCTGGGAAGCGCCCTTTATATTCTCCACAGCAATGATTATTTCACTCCCCATATCTTTGACCCTACTCTCGATGCGCTCCAGGTAATCATCGCCCAGGAAGCGGCGGAGGGCCTCTAATTCAGCCCGAAAGCGGGCCAGCTGCCCCTTGGAAACCTTGCCGTGCATCTCTACCCGCGTCAACCGGCGCAGGGTATACTTGGGCAAGGTCTGGTACTCCTTTAGATCCCGCAGCAGGGTTTGGATAAAGGGCAGGTATTCTTCCAGCTCGGCGGCACAGCTTTCCAGGGCACTGCGCAGGTTATTTTCCGCCTTGACAGGCAGGGATTGTTCCCTGGGGGGCGTGGGTGTTTCCTCCCGGTAGGCCTTGACAGCCTCATAGGCGGGCCAGAAGCGGGGGCTGAGGGGCTTTCGCGGCGTCTCCGGCCGGCAGCAGACCAGGGGCAGCGCCTCTTCCAATAGCAATGGCTGTACCAAGGGCTTCTCGCCGGCGGTATCGGATACGCTGTGAATGAAAAGC
>DUVO01000326.1 GCA_012841005.1 Bacillota bacterium
GCCTGGGCCGGTCCGCCTGCTATCCGGCCGCTGACGGCAAAGGCCAGATCCACAAAAAATTGGCCTGCCCCACTATGTTCCAAAAACACCCCCAGGAGGATAAAGAGAAAAATATAGGTTGCGGCCACGTTCATCGCCGGGCCAAAGATCCCTTCCGTCCCTAAATAAAGGAAAGAGGAAAGCCGTTCCAGGTTATAGCCCCGGTGACCCAAAAGGCCGGGTAAATAGGGACCAGCAAAGGCATAAAGCAAAAACAATAATGACAGTGTGGGCAAGGGCCAGCCCAAGGTTTGATAAGCGGCCGCCAATACCGCGACCGTCAGTATAATGCCCAAATAGATATCAGCCGGTACCGGTGCACCCAGTCTGGTTATTATAAGGTCATAGTTCTGATAAATGTAAACGGTTGCCACTGTGGTACATAAAATCCCCATAATATTGATCAATACTCCAGGGAAACGACGCCCTTCCGGCTTACACAAAGGTAACAAAAAAATAAAATTACCAATGATTCCCCAATGGGCAGCCCGTTGGTAAACTGCCGGCAATACACCGAATAATGCTGTGTATATTTGGAAGAGTCCCAGGAGAACCGCTAAAGTATAAGCCACAATGGAAAACCCTTTATCCAGCCGGTTCTCCTCTCCCCTTTTGACTAGATCGGCCACTGTTATCACATCCCCAATAAAAATATAACAATAAAGGATTGGGGAAGGGGAATAGGATACCCTTCCCCCATTTCACCCTACTACTGCTCTTAGAGAAGTCCCTGCTCCTGGAAATACTTTTCTGCTCCCGGATGGAAGGGAATAGGTACCAACGTAGCATGCTCGAGGGCTATTTGTTTTACCATCGCGTGGACGCCGCCCAGTTCTTCCAGATTCCCGTATATACCTTCGAGGAATTTATAAACTACATCTTCAGACAGATCATTGTTCGCTACCAGCATTGTCCCCAGTGATAGGGTTTCAATGTCATAGTCGATGCTGGGGTAAGTGCCTGCCGGAATAGTGAACTTGTCATAGTACTGATGTTTCTCTGCCGCCTTATCCCGCGCTTCTCCGTCCACGGGTATCAGCCGGATCCCTTTGGTAACATCCAGTTCCATCAAGGCATTATTGGGATGGGCACTCACTACCACAACACAATCGGCATGCCCATCGCTCATTGCCTGGGCACCCTCGGCAAAGCTAAGGGTAAGTCCTTCATAATCATCTGTGCTCAATCCATACTCGGAAAGGACATTTTCCGACATAATGGCCGAAGAGGAAGCGGGTGGTCCAACTACTACCCTTTTACCCCGCAGGTCTTCAATAGTTTCGATGTCGGAATCGGCCAGCACTGCTACCTGCATGGTGCTGGGATACAGGGAAGCCACTGCCAGAATATTTTCCTTTTTGTCAAAGGGTTCCTCACCATTGTAGGCAAAATAGGCCGCATCGTTGTTCATAAATCCAATTTGCGCTGCATTTTCCCCTACCAAACGTCCATTTTCGATTCCCCCATTGGTAACCTCAGCCATAGCATTGATACCATTGTCCAATCTGGTGATTATCTCGGCCATGCCAGTACCGATGGGATACCAGGCGCCAGCAGTACCTGCTGTGGCAATTACCAGATCGACAGTTTCGCCTTGGGCAGCATTCCCATCACCATCATCATTACCGCCGCTACCACCACAACCGACCAGGGCAACTGCCATGACTAAAGCCAAAACGAGAGCCAATAAACTCTTGCCTAATTTTTTCATTTAAATTAAACCCCCCATTTCAATCTTAACTGTAACTGTCGCCCTCTCCATCGAGGTACCTGTTAAGGGCCCATAACTCACCCCCCATTTTAATCAATTGTAACACAATAAAAATAAGATGGAGCCAACAGGATTACGTATCGTGATGGTAGTTACAAATTTAAGATCACTTCCTTTGGACTTGTTATTAGAAATATTCAAGCCCTCTGCCGCCCCTCCCTTTGTGGCTTTCTCCAATATAGAAGTTAATATTTAGTAGTTTATTGAAAAAGAGGAACAGCTTAATTATTATTATTTCCTATGACCTGTCTCAACTTCAAACCTATATGCAAATTGAGGCGTCCCTCGGCCTCATGCCAATCCAACCCGGTGAGTTCCTTAATTTTCTGGAGCCGGTATTTGAGGGTATTGTAATGGATATTAAAACTCTCAGCTGCCTTTTGCATCTGCCCATTATTGGCTACCAGGGCTTCCAGGGTGGGAACAAGATGGGAATCCTGCTGGGCGACAAATTCGACCAGAATACCCACCGTCCGCTGGTAAAACTCTTCCAAATCCTCCCGCTGGGTAAAACGAAGTAAAAGACGGTAAATACCCAATTCGCTAAATGGAACAATACTTCCCGGACCAAATATGGAGCGCCCATACAAGAGGGCCTCCCTGGCCTCCCGGTAACTGGGACCGATCTCCAGCAAACTCCCGGTGGACTCCCCAATACCTACCGAAAGGCCAATCCCGTCCAAGCGTTCTACGGCCGCCTCCCTAATGTTAGAGGCCAATTTGACCAGTCTCTGGCGCATCTTTTGCGGGGATTGGGCGGGCTCTACCCTCAGCAAGAGAATAATAGTATCACTGTGCCCGGCCACAATGGCATTGGGCTCTAATTCCCGCGCCAGGTCCCCAATTTGTTTCAAGCAGTGTTCCATGCAGGTCCTCCACGGGATAGAACCCCGATTTACGTCCTTGCTGTAGTATCTTTCCATACCATCAATACCGAAGGCTATGGTAATGTAGTTCCTTTCCAGGTCCCAGCCGAGGGAACGACTGCGGAGGATCAGGTTATTCCTGGCCGTGTCGTCAACCTCTGCATTCAGGATCTCATCGAGGAGGTCATTACGCAGGTTTTGATAGGCATCTTGGGTAGCCTTCTCCTTGACCAGCTGTAAAGCCAGGGCGATAGCCGCGTGGTCGATGGCTACCAGTTCCGTGGCTTGTAAACGGTTACCCCCTTCGGCCACAACCAGGTATCCATATGTCATTTTATCGACAATGATCCCGGTTATAATAAGATTAAATGGACGCTCCGGGGTTGCCTCAATGCGAAAGGGTTGCCAGCCGGTTTTCAATGCCTCGGTTGGTAATGTATCAAGCCGTAAGTTGGCCAGGGAAGGGTGCCCTTCGGGGATTAAAATCCGTTGCTCATTATACATGTCATATATGGCTATGGGGCAGCCAATAAGCTGGTAGAGGGCAGTGGCCAGATCAATAAGGGAACCGGAACTCATGGCTATATGGGTGAAGCGGCCATGGATCACCCTCCTCCGCCAGGCTTCAGTATTGGCCCTTAAGATAATCTCATTGAGGATTTTCACGGCGGGGAAGGACAGATCCCCTGAACTGGGGAAATAGAGAATGGGAAAGAAGGATTCATCGCCAAAGGTTTTTAACGCTGCCGGGAGCTGGGGACACTCTGGCCCCACCAGGCCAATAGCAGTGACCCCCCGGCGCATTAAATCTTGGCACACTTGTTTTGTCGGGATAGCTGCCGTCGGAGCCAAAAGCAGGACCTTATCGAACCTTGTCTGAGCCTCCGGCCCTTCTTGGAGAATACCTACATGTTCCACGATATTGTTTTCCGCCTGTTCCCCCGTCAAATAGATACAATCGAGGCCCGCCAA
>DUVO01000267.1 GCA_012841005.1 Bacillota bacterium
CTGCAGCCAGTTTTTTAATTCTATTACGCAAAAGCCTGCCACCCCCCACATTTACTGGCTTATTGTCGCCGGAAGTACCCCTCCACAGCAGGAGACACACCAAACTACTGAACGAGCTCGGCTCCTTTGGGCAGCGACACAACTCGCTCCTTCGGGGTCTGTGTCGCTGCTTTTCCTCCCTCCGCTTCGCTCTGGACAGGCACTCGCCTGCGCTTTCTTATCCTGTGTCTCAATGCTGTTTTCGGGGTGCTTCCGGCACTGGTTACCCGACTAGCGACTACCTACAATGTATAGTGAAAGTAGTGAAAGGTCTTCTTAAGAATAATCGGCATCGCCGGGGGTTACCCGCCAGAAGGCAGGGAGATTTTCCTTCAGGGGACGGAAGGCCAAAACACCGGCCTGCCTAAAGTTTGGTACATATCCCAACCGCCACGGTGGTACAGGAAGCTCCGGCGGATTCCACATAGTGATGAAACGGGCACCCTCTTTGGCAAGATAATCTTCCACACCGCGCAGCAGAAGGAGGGGATCCTCCCCCCCGGGCATAAACTCCAAAAGATGGCCTTTCTTCCCCACTACCTTTACGATGCTGTAGGCCAGTACTTCTCCCCTTCTCTCCAAAACCAGGGTGATATAATCCCGTCCCCGGGGAGTATTCCGGTAGCGCCACACCAGGTATGGAGCATCCTTCTTGATCCCGGCATAGGGCCCGGAACCATACAACTCCCAGAGCCTGTTAAAATCTGCTGCCAGATTATCCCTCTCTTTTAAAACATATTTTTCATTATACCCAAGAAAGGGAAGGTGGGGAAGGGGTTTGACCCACTTCCGCAGTTTTTGCACCGGTGTCCAACCCAGGCCGCGGTTAATGGGAAGGGACTTTTCATTGGGAAAGCTGAAGACAAAGGCCCAATCCCTTTTCCTGGCCTCCTCCAGTATTTCTTTCGTCAATTGCCGGAAAATACCCCTTCCCCGGTAGTCGGGATGGGTGGCTGCATCTGTTGCCTGGCAGGCAATGGCATAAGCACTGCCATTCCAAATTTGGTACGGGACCAGAGCCCTGTGTCCCACAATCCGGCCCTGATCCAGGGCAAGCCTGATCAACCCTTTTCCGGCAGGATTATCACAATAATACCACCGCCACCAATCCAACTCCCTTTTTTTTCTAAAAACCAGGGACAGGAGGGCTACTATTCCCGCCTCATCCCCCGGCCGGTAATTCCTGAATTCCAGCATTATTTTCCTCCCGGAAATGTTTTTATATCCGACCCACTGCCGGTTCCGGCACCGGCAAATTAAGATTAATAGACCAAAGGGCTGTTACTTGTCAATTGTCAACTGTTAAAAGCACCCGTCTACTGACCACCGACGACCGTTCTATATATCCAGGTTCCGCACTTCCCGGGCGTTGGCCTGGATAAATTCCCGCCGCGGTTCAACCTGGTCCCCCATTAAAATGGTAAAAATCTGGTCGGCCGCCATGGCGTCTTCCAATGATACCTGCAGCAGGGTCCTCGTTTCGGGATCCATTGTTGTCTCCCACAGCTGGGCCGGGTTCATTTCCCCCAGACCTTTATAACGCTGCACGGTGATCCCATTCTTTTTATTCTTCTCCAGGTATTTCTCCAGCTCCTCGTCGCTGTAGAGGTATACCTGTTTTTTTTCTCTTTTTACCATATAGAGGGGTGGTTGGGCTATATAGACGTAACCGGCTTCAATGAGGGGATGCATATACCGGTAAAAGAAGGTCAAAAGCAGAGTCCGGATATGGGCCCCGTCCACATCGGCATCGGTCATAATGATTAACTTATGATAGCGGGCCTTTGTTATGTCGAAGTCTTCATCGATTCCCGTGCCCATGGCGGTAATTATGGTCCGGATTTCCTCGTTGTTCAATATTTTATCTAAACGGGCCTTCTCCACATTTAATATTTTTCCCCGCAGGGGCAGAATGGCCTGGAAACGGCGATCCCTTCCCTGCTTGGCAGAGCCGCCGGCCGAGTCGCCCTCCACCAGGTAGATCTCGCTGAGGGCAGGGTCTTTGACGGTACAGTCGGCCAGTTTTCCCGGTAAGGCCGTAACCTCCAGGGCGCTCTTTCTCCGGGTCAATTCCCGGGCCTTGCGGGCAGCCTCCCGGGCCTGGGCTGCCTTTATGGCCTTATCAACAATTCTTTTGGCAACCGATGGCGTCTCTTCCAGATAGGCGGAAAGTTTATCGGCCACAACAGAATCGATTATCCCGCGCATTTCGGTATTTCCCAGTTTCATCTTGGTCTGACCTTCAAATTGGGGATTGACCAACTGGACACTGAGGACGGCCACAATACCCTCCCTTATATCCTCCCCTGTCAGGTTCGGTTGGTTTTCCTTGAGTAAGCCTGACTTGCGGGCGTAATCGTTAACTACCCGGGTGAGGGCCGATTTAAATCCTGCCTCATGGGTACCCCCTTCATGGGTGTGAATATTATTCGCATAGGAGAGGATGTTTTCTATGTAGCCGTTATTGTATAAGATGGCAATTTCCACCCTGCTATCTTGTTGTTCCGCTTCTAAATAAATCGGCTTAGAAAAAAGGGTATTCTTGTTTTTATTCAGATCCTGGACAAATTCCTTGATGCCCCCGTTAAACTTGTATTCCCTTTCCTGCCCCGTATCCTCATCTTTGATACTAATCAGGAGGCCTTTATTCAGATAAGCTAATTCCCGGAGGCGCTGGCAGAGGATTTCCAGGTTAAAGGTCGTTTCCTCAAATATTTCCGGATCTGGTTTAAAGGTTATCCGGGTCCCGGTAACTTCAGTAGTATCTTGAATTTCCAGGGGTGTGACAACCTTTCCCCGCTCGAAACGCTGTCTGTAAACCTTCCCCTCCCGGTATACCTCAACTTCCAACCACTGGGAAAGGGCATTGACTACCGATACACCTACACCGTGGAGACCCCCGGAAACCTTATAACCTTCGCCGCCAAACTTACCCCCCGCATGGAGGGTGGTCAGCACAACTTCTACGGCCGGGCGGCCCAACTTCGGGTGTTTATCAACGGGTATTCCCCGCCCATTGTCTCTGACCGTTACCACCCCACCGGGCTTTAAAACCACGTTTATCCGATCACAATAGCCGGCCAAAGCCTCATCGATACTATTGTCTACCACTTCATAGACAAGATGATGGAGTCCACCGCTGCCCGTGCTCCCGATGTACATCCCCGGTGTATGGCGCACAGCTTCCAGGCCTTCTAAAACCTGTATTTGGCTGGCATCGTAATTATTATTAGAATGGTTGTTGTTTTTCTCTGCCATAGATTCCGTTACCTCCATTCTACCATCTATACCCCATGCCAAAGCAATTATATCATAGACTGTAACTTAATACCATTTTTTCTGTTGCGACAAAAAAACGCAGGGTACACCTGCGCAGGATCTGATATCGGTAGTTGGAAATCAGCAGTGTCGCAGTTTCA
>DUVO01000026.1 GCA_012841005.1 Bacillota bacterium
ACGGGGATGTGCCGGTGATGCTGGCCCACCCCGCTTCCGTCGGCCATGGGTTGAATCTGCAAGACGGCGGCAGCACTATCATCTGGTTTGGTCTGCCCTGGAGTTTAGAGCTTTACCTGCAGGCTAACGCCCGTATTCACCGCCAGGGGCAAAAAAATACGGTAGTGGTGCATCATTTGGTGGCCGAGGGCACCATTGATGAAGATGTTATGCAGGTTTTAAGGAAAAAGGAAGCCGGTCAAGAGGCTTTACTTGAAGCGGTAAAAGCTCGCATTAAAGACATATATCAGGAGGGGAGATAGCATGAAAGACTGCTTTGCCTATAAACCGGGTAGTTGCTCGGCTTTGAAGGTTAAAAGATGTGAGGGCTGCTGGTTTTACAAAACAAAGGATCAATTTGAAATAGCCAGGTTTAAGGCCCTGGAGAGGATTTATTCACTTCCGCCTCTTAAGCGAAAATACATTTTTAAAACTTACTACAGCGGAGGTGAGAAGATATGATTGCCAAAGAATATCTGTCCCAGGCCCTGCTTCTTGATCAAAGGATACACATCAAGCTTGAGCATCTGACGTCACTTCGGGCGCTGGCCACCAAGATGTCGGCTACCTTGAGGCAGGACAAGGTGTCCGGGGGAAATACCAGCAGGAGCCGGATGGAAAACGCGGTGGTTAAGATCGTGGATCTGGAAAAAGAAATCAATGAAGACATTGACCATTTGGTGGACTTAAAGGCCGAAATCCGGGAGACTATCAGCCAGATAGAAGATCCAATCGGCCAAGTAGTTCTTGAAATGCGCTATATTAACGGCAAAGGCTGGGACGATATTGCCCGGGGGTTAAGGTATAATAACCGATCGGTTTTTAAAATCCATAGCAGGGCGCTAAGAAATGTATCAGAAATAAAAAAGAGGGCAGTAAAATTCAGTAAAGGGCAGTAGAAATCAGTGCCCAACCCTGCTATACTATAAAGTGTAAAGGCATGGAAAAATATCGGGAACACCAGATGCTGTTTGCATAGGCCTTAGGGATAGATCGAATGCGACTCCCGGGAAACGCAGCATTCTTGATAACAAGCCCTTGGGGATTAAATCCTCCGGGGCTTTTTCTATGCCTGAAATTGGGGGGAGTCGTATGAGATGCATATCTTGCCGCCTCGCCATTGTAGACAAAAAGGCCAGTGATAAGGACTGGACGGCTTACCAGTGCGGCAATCCCAAGAGTGAATACTACAGAGCTTTAATCAATACATCCCCCGAAGGGAAGAAGCATAAGCGGATCTCCTGGTCCGGCTGCGGGCATGGCGAAAGGAGAGTGAAGAGGGATGCCAAGAAAACCTTTAAAGCCCTGTCGCTATCCCGGTTGCCCGGAGCTAACAGATGACAGGTTTTGCCCCGAGCACATGAAAGAATACAACCGGCACTACAACCGGGAAGAAAGGCCCGGGTATTCCAAAAGGCTTTATAAAACTGCTCGCTGGCAAAGGCTCAGGAAGCGGGTGCTGTCGGAGCATCCTCTCTGTGCGGAATGTGAGCGGCAGGGCAGGATCGCTACGGCAACGGTGGCAGATCACATTATCCCCCACATGGGGAATTTGGAACTGTTCTGGGAGGAGGGTAACTTGCAGGCCCTTTGTAAATCCTGTCATGACCGCAAGACTGCCAAGGAAGGCCGCTGGGGAGAAAAGGGTAAGGTTTACAGCTATTAGAGGTTCGCCTGTGGAAAACTCTGTGGATAACTATCGGGGTAGGGGGGTATCAATCCCTACACCTTAAGCCCTAAGGCTCGGGCGCGGAGCTTCGCGCGAGATTTCGCATAATTCAAAGGCGGGGGTCAAGGGGGCTAATAGGCCTTGTTTTGTAAGCTTTGTCCTTAAACGTCAAACAGACAAAGGAGGTGGCCGTTTTGGAGATCAAGCGTATCCCGCTGAGTGAGATCAACCCGGCAAAATATAACCCCAGAAAAGACTTAAAGCCTGGGGACGCTGAATACGCGAAGCTTAAAAAATCCATGGAGGAATTTGATCTGGTGGAGCCGTTGGTGATGAACAAGCGGGGTAATGTGCTCATCTCCGGCCACCAGCGCCTTAAAATCTTAAAAGAGCGCGGAGACAAAGAAGCGGCAGTTTCCCTGGTCGATCTGGCTCCTGAACGGGAGCGGGTCCTAAATATCGCCTTAAACAAAATAAAGGGCGACTGGGACCTACCGAAACTAAGCGAACTTCTAAGAACCTTAGATGATGATTTAAAAGACATTACCGGCTTTGATGCCGAGGAGATAGACGAGCTTTTAGGTTTCAAGGAAGAAGTGGTAGAGGATGACTTTGACCAGGACGCACCAACAGAACCGACTACCAAACCGGGGGATCTATGGCTGCTGGG
>DUVO01000005.1 GCA_012841005.1 Bacillota bacterium
CCCTATTATTAAGTCTGGCAGAGGATACCCTCATGATGCATCTTCTACCTCAAAAAATATCATGTGGTGACATTTTTACTGAATAAAGAAGACTAGTTTTAGGTGACATTTTCACTGAATATTGACATAGTTTAATAATTTTTTCAGAGCAAAGGGGGATGGTCCTTTTGTGTTCAGCTATATTCCACAACACAAAAGAGCCATCCCCCTGTGGTACATGCTCCTGGACCGTCAATAATCTCGGCCAGGATTTTGTTCACCCCGTTGATAACAGCTTTTTTCCTGATACACTTTTTTCGTTGTAATAATCCCGCTCCTGTAAAGGCCCCCGGGCATTTTCTTCTACTAAAAGAGCCGCCCTCGGGCAGTATTTCTTTTGAATTATAAACCCTTGCGCCGATCGGTTTCTGTTAGTACCAGTAGTAAGAATAAGCCAATGCCTGCTAAAAAGAACACCATCACAGACCCCAGGGCAATATAAATCTCACCGGTAGCAAAACGTGAAGTTATCCCGGAAAAGATGCTAAATAATATTAAACCTATAGACAAGGCATAAAGGGCAGCCCGGATCTTGTTCATCCCATACTTTTGCCGGGTTTCCCTTATCAGCACACTGAATGTAAGCAACACTCCACCGGCAACTATGAAAATACCGGCACCGGAGACGCTTATTGCATCTAATCTCATGTAGTACAACATTAAAACGGTGAATATGCCAAATAGGGTAAGCAGTGTCCCGGCAACAATACCACCGGTTGAGATCCGCGCTGTTATACTGGAAGTATCCAGTTGCCCGGCTTGATCCTGTCCTAACTTGCGCATCTCTTCCACCAATTCGCCAGATCCCCCAGGGAAATCACAGCCTCTTTGAAAGCCTGCTCCTTGTCCATACCCCTGGATTGATAATCCCCTTTTTTCTCCTTCATGTTTGTAGCCAGTTCTTCCTTTTACTGTCCCCCCGGTGCGCCAGGAAACTAATTTTCTGCAACTTGCCCTTTGGCCTTATTTCCCCTATATTTTTCGTCCATTGAAGGGTTTAACCCTTTCCCCATGGACAAAAAAGCATGGATGTCTAACCTTAACCGGCCGGAAATCCCTTTAAGCCACGACTGTAGAGACATTTCTTGCCACCAACTGATGCCTTCCCGAAAAATATCCCTTCAGCGGAACGATTCCTGGTGAATTCCAGAAAAAAACACCCCCCTGGTGTAATCTCTCTTCCCTTACACCAGCGGGGGGTGCTTTCCAAAATACTACAATTTTGTCCCGTGCCTGCACAATGCCCACGGCCGGGATGGTCTGCCGGTAACGTAGCTAACACCTTTCCTATCAATTGCTGCCACTGGCTACATCTGTTTTGCCAGAATGGAAGCGGCGGTGAGGGCCGATTTCAGCTCCAGTTCGCTAAACTCAACCCCCGGCCTTCCGGAAGCTAGTATTACCGCCCCCATCGGCTCACTATCGGTAATAATGGGGGCAATGACAACCTGCGAATACCTGCATTCGCCCTCACCTTCTCGGAAAATCTTGTAACCCGCTTGTTGGTCGGGCTGAGAAAAAAGTACCGCCTTTCTTTCCTCCATTGCCTCTATAACAGCCGACCCTATACGCTTCTGAAAAAAATATTTCCTAGGCCACCCGGCAACGGCCACTATTTGCTCCCGGTCGGAAATAAGGGCAATATGGCCGAGGACTGCCGCCAGGGACTCGGCATATTCCTGGGCTAAATCCTCCAATTCGTTAATATGAGAATATTTCTTTAAGACCACTTCACCTTCATGGGCAACAAAAATCTCAAGGGGATCTCCATCCCGGATCCGCAAAGTCCTCCGAACCTCCTTGGGAATTACTATGCGACCCAAATTATCGATTCTGCGAACTGTACTAGTTGCTTTCATTGAATTTCTCCTCCTCAATACAAGGATGGTTATATATTAAACTTTTATTTCCATGGGGTATCAGTACAGTAGCGGAATTAAGCTCCCTCCTTCTCTTTTCCTAATTATACCTGAGAAATATTACCTGCTTTTTACGAAAAAAGGAGGATTTATTGCAGAATTGTTAACAACTGTTACAAAGAAAACATCATCTTCCCAAATACCCTTAATCGAGTAGGAGGGGGCGCCTAGCCCCCGTCCTCTCACACCACCGTACGTACCGTTCGGTATACGGCGGTTCACCAAGCTTGACGAATTCTGGTCTTCGCGAGATGTTCCTCCGACTTGTGCCGA
>DUVO01000181.1 GCA_012841005.1 Bacillota bacterium
GGTTACCCTTCTCCCCAGCCTCCGCCGCCCATAAACAGGATTCCGCCTCAATAGCCTCCCTCCCTCCGGCCCATCAATTCAAAGCGGGGATGGAGGTAGGCACAGACCAGATCCACCAGAAGGTTTATCCCCACCAGCAGGGTACTATAAAAAATGGTCACCCCCATGATCACCCCGTAATCCCGGTTATAGATACTGGTGACAAAATGTTTCCCCAAACCGGGCAGGGCAAAGACCCGCTCGATGACAAAACTGCCCGTCAGAACCCCTGCAGCCAGCGGCCCCAGATAGGCCAGGACCGGTATCAGGGCATTGCGCAGGGCGTGCCGGTACAAAACGACCCTCTCCGGCAGTCCCTTGGCCCTGGCCGTCCGCAGGTAATCTGCAGGGAGCACGGCCGCCATACTGCTGCGGACCAGTCTGGTAACCAGGGCTGTAGGAAGTACCGCCAGGGATAAAACCGGTAAAACTAGCTGGGCCGGACTGCCCCAGAGGGCAGGAGGCAGCCAGCCCAGCTTGAGGGCAAAGAGATATAACAGTACCGGGGCCAGGACAAAGGTGGGCAAACCCATCCCCAGGGCTGTAAAAATCAGGATGAGCTGGTCGGGAAAAGTACCCTGCCGGACCGCCCCCTGGATCCCCAGGGGAACCCCAAAGCCAAAGGCCAGGGCCAGGGCCAGCACCCCCAGGGTGGCGGAAACGGGGAAAGACTCGGCGAGGAGCTGGTTCACGTCCTTACCCAGGTACCGGAAGGAAGGGCCCAGATCAAAGCGAAGCAGGTTGCCCAGAAAGGCCCGATACCGGTGCCAGACAGGGGCCTGCAGCTGGTACCGTTCTTCCAGGTTTTCCCGGATGGCCTCCGGCAATCTTTTCTCACCGGTAAAGGGTCCCCCCGGAAGGTTGTGCATCAAGAGAAAGGTAACGGTGGCAATAACCCACAACACCAGCAGAGAGACCCCCAGCCTGCGGGTCAGATACAATAACACTGCCAAAACCTCCCCCAAGATCTGCCCACCGGGCGCATCATCCCTTTGCACCGGTTCACCGGCTTCTAATAACGGCCCCTTTGAAGTCAACTATTCCCAGGGGCGTGAAAAAAACACCTTCCAGACCCTCAGCCTGCAGGTAGTGCCGCACAGGGAAGAAAAGGGGAATGGCCGGCATCTCCGCCAGGAGAAGCTCCTCGGCCCGGTGATACAATTCCCTGCAGTCGAAAGGGTCGAGGGCAGCCCGGGCCTGGGCCAGCAATTCATCGTAGCGGCTGTTTGCCCAGCCGGAAAAATTGTTGCCCCCATGGGACAAAAACACGTCGAGGAAGCTGCTGGGATCAATATAGTCGGCATTCCAGGCAACGGCGGCTAGAGCAAAATCCCCTTCCATCATGGTGCTGAAAAAAGACTGCCATTCCTGGGTTACCAGGGTGACATCCAGCCCCAGTTCCCGGCGCCACATCTCCTGGACGGCCTCCCCCACGAGACGGTAGTCGCTGCTGTCGGGCAGAAGGAGTTCCAGGGTCGGAATACCCTCCCCGCCGGGGTACCCTGCCCCGGCCAACAACCGCCTGGCCCCTTCGGCATCCCCATCGGCCAGGTAGGCACCACCCTCCTGCCGGAAATCTCCCCCCCCTATTTCAATACCGGGTGGGACCAGGGCCAGGGCCGGTTCCTCCCCACCCCTGGTCACATAAGCGACCAGTTCCCGGCGGTCAA
>DUVO01000186.1 GCA_012841005.1 Bacillota bacterium
AGCAGTTATGTTGGGAGCGGCATTGACGATGATCAGGCACACCCGCACTGAAGAAGGGGCGGGAAGGAGTGAGTTAATCCTGGGCAGGCCTGTAGGGAGATATGCCCCTTTGACGGCTGTCCTGCTCCTCACCTGCGGCGGGAGCCTGGGAATCAGGAAGCCTTCATTGCCATTCTGACCTATATGCTGGGTCTCCTGGGCGGTTTATCTATCTTTGCCATTGCAGCGGTGCAGCGCCTGCGGTGGGAAGAGACTAAAGGTTACGCCGAGCTGGTATTATCCAGGCCAGTGGGCAGGATCAACTGGATGGGCAGCTACCTGGCCGTTGCCTTTGCCGGCAGCGGGTTGATACTCCTTGCCCTCGGTACGGCTACCGGCCTGGGGTGGAGCATGGCTGCAGGCGACTTCAGTCCTTTTCCCCGGGTGCTGGCCATGGCCCTTTCCAAGGTTCCCCCCGTCTGGGCTATTATCGGCACAGCAGCCCTCCTCTACGGCTGGCTGCCCCGTATCTCTTCCCTACTAAGCTGGCTTATTTTGGGCGCGTGGATCTTTACCGAGATGCTGTGGGAGGTGGGAATCGTCGGCTGGTCTGCCATGCAATGGACGCCCTTCGCCTATGCCCACTACATTATTCCAATCCATGAGCTTCCAGTGGTGCCGCTAGTTTTGCTGGCCGTTATTGCGGCAGCCCTTTCAGGCATTGGTTTGTGGAGATTTAATAATCGCAGTATCGGACAAAATTAGCATCTTGTAGCACAAGGGTTCTTGATGGCAAATTAGCTTGCTGTGACTGGGAGTTGGTAGAAAATAGCTTCGCAATAGTCCACTGGCCCCCAAGAGAATTTTAAAAGCAGGGTGTGACAACAACCCCGTCCCCCTGGCACTTCCTTTAAAGGGAAAAATCTGAGTTATCTTGACAGATACTCTTCTGATTCGAAGCTTGACAAGCCTATATGTCTGGCCTAAAATAATATGGAGAATAGTTTATTAATTAATACTTAACAAAAAAATTAAGGAAGGAATGAAAGTATGGAAAAAATTACTCTGGAAGATGTTGAGTTGATCGTTAGGACAATGGCGGATGTGGCCCTTGAAAACGAGAGGTATTTTTCCGATTTAGATGCTGTTATGGGTGATGCCGATTTCGGAGTATCCTTGGCCGATGGCTTTAGGGCTGTACTGAAGGGATGGGATTCCCATGATCGCACCTCTATCACCTCATTTCTCATGAAGATTTCTACAATCATCCTTGCCAACACCGGCGGTTGCTCCGGGCCCATTTGGGGGACATTGTTCATGAGGTGTGCGATGGGCGCAAAGGGTAAAACCGATTTAACCCTGCCGGATATTATCGCTATGCTGCGTTCCGCCATCGAAGGCATCAAGGCACGGGGAGGCGCAGAGATCGGTGATAAAACCCTTTTGGATGCCCTGGACCCTGCGGTCAGGGCTATGGAGGAATGGCCGGCTCCCAAGGATCTTCTGGGGGCGTTCCAAGCAGGGGCGGATGCCGCCACAGCAGCAATTGAGGGCACCAGGGGTTGGGTAGCAAGGAGAGGGCGCCAGTCCTTTACTGGGGAGCGTAGTGTCGGAACCCTGGATCCCGGCATCGTTGCCGTGGCGACAATGATGCAGGCCATCGTAAAAAAATTAAAGGAAAGGGCATAAGGGGGATATCGGGGCCACTGCTCTAACCAGGATGGGACAAAAATAAATAAGGGGGGTAAGGCTGTGAAAAAGTTTGTTAACAATCCCGAGGACTTTGTCAAGGAGATGATTGAAGGGGTAGTATTGGCCAATCCGAACTTAAAGAGTATACCGGAGTACAATATTGTGTACAGGGCTGATATGCCTAGAAACGACAAGGTCTCCATTATTCAAGGTTCCGGGAGTGGACACGAGCCTGCGCACATTATGCTTGTCGGGAAAGGCATGCTGGATGCGGCTTGCCCGGGAAACGTTTTCTCTGCTCCGCCCATGGAATATGTGCTGGAATGTACCAGGCTCATGAAATCCGACAAGGGCGTCCTTCATCTTATCAACAATTATCAGGGCGACCGTATGGCCTGGGATATGGCCAAGGAGATGGCCGAAATGGAAGGGATTAAGGTGGGTGTGGTTGTCATTGATGATGACGTAGCTGTAACTGACAGTACCTTTACAGTAGGACGCCGGGGTGTTGCGGGCAACTTCTTTGTGATCAAGGCTGTCGGTGCCGCCGCCGAAAGGGGTGCTAGCCTGGAAGAACTGGTGGACCTGGGTAAAAGGGTGAACAGTGTTGTACGTTCCATGGGGGCTGCTTTAACTTCGTGTACTCCCCCTGCCAAGGGAAAGCCGATTTTTGAGATTGGTGACGACGAGATTGAAATTGGCGTCGGAATCCATGGCGAGCCTGGCAGAAGGAGAGACAAAATTAAACCGGCCGATGAGATCGTGAATGAGCTTTATGAGGCGGTGCGGGATGATCTGCCCTTTAAGTCGGGGGATCGGGTTGCCTTAATGATTAACGGTTTAGGGGGTACTCCAATTTCAGAGCTCTATTTGCTCTATAGGGCCGCCGCTCTGCGTTGCCAGGCCGATGGCCTGAAAATTGTCCGCAATTATGTTGGCAACTATTGTACATCCCTGGAAATGGCCGGTTTTTCCATAACACTGCTTAAACTGGATGACGAGCTTGAAGATTTGCTGGCAGCCGAAGCGGAAATTCCTATCAGGGTCTTTTAACAGTTTACCTCCCGGATGCACCCTTCCAATATAATGTGCTGAACAGCGGGGTCGTAACACTATTATATGGTGTTGCGGCCCCTTGCCTTAGATTGATGGCTTTGACCAGGGGAGGAAACGTAACAGGCAGGGAGGCGTGACAAGGAGGAGATGGGATGGGGCGTAAAGGGCAGGGGGGCTAACGGTGACAACAACCCCGTCCCCCTGTCACCCCCGGTGACAACAACCCCGTCCCCCTGTCAC
>DUVO01000038.1 GCA_012841005.1 Bacillota bacterium
GAATTTTTCCGGGATGTGGCTGCCAACCTGATTGGTGAAGAGAATATAGTAACTATTAAAGAGCCAACAATGGTCGGCGAAGATATGGCTTATTACCTCCAAGAAGTTCCCGGCACCTTTTTCTTCTTAGGTGAAGCGCCCCAAGGAGAAGCCTATCCCCATCACCATCCCAAGTTTGATGTCGACGAAGGAGTGTTGTGGAAGGGCAGTGCCCTTTTTGCTGCAGCTGCTTTGAAGTGGCTGAAAGATAATGCTTTAATACCGTATCGTATGTAGGTTGGAGATTCACCAATGGGGATAAGGAGCTCCTTGTCACGGTGCCCGTGGCACCTTCCGGAGGGCTCCTTGCCTTTTTAGGGTACTTGCATGTCGATTATTTGTAAGGTAGAATAAAATTAAAGGAAATAATTACATAATTAGATCTCCGATCCTGCTCACCCTAAAGGCAAAAAAGCCCAGGGGTGCAGGACGATAGGGCGCATTGGAAACGGTGCTGCCTCCCGGTGATTTGGAAAGGAGATGGCGCTACCTGGCAGGTAACCGCACCCAAACGTCTTCTCCTGAGACGTTTTTATTTTTGCCCGGTGGGAAGGCAATGGTTTTCGTTGCCGGGGAGAGAAGGGCGGTTTCTTCCACCGCGTGGGTGCATATAGTAACCGGTAGCTATCAGTCCTGAAAGGGGTGTTGGAGCCATGGCGGTCAATAGGAAGGAGCATTTCGGCCTGTACATCCTGCTCCTCCTGGGTGTTTTTTTCCTTGCCGGTCTGCTGCCGGCGCCTGCCTCGGCTGCGGGAGGTGATCTGGAAATAACGGGGCCGGGGTTGAAGGGCCCCGGGGTTGTCATTACCCGGGAGCAGTTTGAGGGCCGGGAGCCCTTGATTTTACCCGACGGGACAGAGGTACAACAATATGATGAATGGTACAGCTCTATCAACACCTGGCCTAGTAAGCTCTGGTACCGGGGACAGGGGATCAAGCTGAGAGATCTTCTCCAGGCCGCCGGGGGCCTCAGGGAGGAAGCCACCCTTATCCGGTTCAGCTCCTCCGACGGTTTCCGGGTGACTTTCACGGTTAAGGAACTGCTGGTGGAACCGGCCTATCGTTTTCCCAATTTTATGGATACAGGTTTATCCGGCCATCTTCCCGGTGACCCCAGTGGGGCGGTGCCTGTAGAACCCATCATTGCCCACCGGAGTTTTTCCGCCCATACAAAGGAAGAGATCAGGGATGCAGGGAGATTCAGCAGCGCCGATGCCTACCACCTCCTTTTCGGCCAGCGGGCGGTATCCCACCAAAACAATGCCCGCTTTGCCAAATATGTGACAAAGATCGAAGTCCTGACCGATGAGGTGGAAAGGTGGGAACCGCCCAGGGCCGTACCGCCACCGGGGGAAGTGCCGGCGGGAACCCTGGTGCGGCTGTACGCACCCCTGGGTGATGAAGACAAGGTCCACTATACCCTGGACGGCAGTGAGCCGACCATAGAGAGCCCCATGTACAACCTGGTTGCCAGCCGCTGGTGGTCGTCCCGGGGCGAGGAGGGGGTAGAGGCTGTTAACCGGCCCATTGAAATCAGGGAAGATACCACCATTAAAGCCGTTACCATTGGACCCGGGAAAGGAGACAGCGATATTATTACCTTCAGCTACAGGGTAAAGGCTGAGGTGGAGGCCGGACCGGAAGCTGGCGGGGATAAGGGGATGGACAAGCCTGCTCACCTTTGGCTTATGCCTGTGGTGTCCCTTTACCTGCTCCTCGGGTGCTGCGGTTTTTGATGGGAGCGGTAAACATGGATCTGTCCCTGGGAAAGGCCCGAGAAAATAAATATCGTCTCCTGCCGGTGGGGCCCGTTCCCTTGCTCTTTTTCCTAGTCCTTTCTTTGTTCCTGTCTCTTCCGGCCGTTGCTTCTGGAACAGTTCTGGAGATTACCGGGGACGGGGTGTCGGCACCGGTGGCATGGACCCTGGCCGAGCTGGAGGCCATGGAGCAGTACCAGCATGTTTACAGCGGCATTAACACCTATCCCACCAAGCAGTGGTACATAGCCCGGGGGGTTAAACTGCGGGACCTGCTGGCCCTGGCGGGGCTCAAGGAAGAAGCAACCCTGATCCGCTTTTATTCCCGGGACGGCTATGATGTGACCTTCACAGTGCAGGAAATCCTGGAGGATAAACGCTATTACTTCCCCGGCCTGAAGGAAAACCACCCCAGCGACGGGAGTATTCCCGGTTCGCCGGCGGGGGCGGTGGAAGTGGAGCCCATTGTGGCCCTGGCCAGTGCCGAGGGGAGCGCCGATCCCGGGGCCATGAACGATAAAGATATCCCCCTCCTGGTTCTGGGCCAGCGGGCGGTGACGGAGCAGACCAGTACCCTGTTTGTAAAGAATCTGAGTAAGATTGAAGTCTTGACGGCTGAACTCGACAAGTGGGATGAACCCAGGATCAATGTTCCGGCCGGCTCAGTCCTGCCCCCGGGGACAGGGCTGGTTTTGGAGAATAAAACCTCCGACGTGGACAAGATCCATTACACTACCGACGGCAGCACCCCCACGGTCAACAGCCCCATCTTCAACTGGAGCGCCAGCCGCTGGTGGCCCCTGCGGGGGGATCTGGATCAGGTTAATGCCCCCATCGTGATCACGGAAGATATGATCCAGAAGGGCGAGGACGGCCGGGAATACATTGTCATCAAGGCCAGGACCATCGGTCCCGGCAAGGAGGACAGCGATGTCGTTACCTTTATCTTTACCCTGGATCCCGAGGCCCCGGATCCAACCCGGGAACCGGGGGGACCGGTAACGGGCCTGTCCCTGGACCGGAGCCGCCTCGACCTGCCTGTGGGCGGTTCCTTCCAGCTGGAGGCCTTGGTGGAGCCCTATAATGCCCCGGATACGAGGGTTACCTGGCATTCCGGCGACACCAGGGTGGCCACGGTGGATAACCGGGGCCTGGTTACAGTGGTCGGCCCCGGCACGGCTGTCATCACCGCGGAAACGGCCGAGGGCAATTTCACGGCCAGCTGTGTGATCAATGGGCCCGGGGAAGAAGGGGAGGACGAGACCGCTCCTTTAGAGGAGATACCTGAGGAGACGGCGGATGAGGTTCCGGAAACCGAGCTTGAGGCCGGGGAGGCGGATAATGCTTTAGCTGAGGAGGTGGGAGAACCAGAAGAGGAGGAGACTGCAGATCCTGCTGTCCCAGAGGGCAGGGGGCAGTACCTGGCCGAGAAGAAAGACCTGGCAGCTCCTTCCCCGGAGGGAGGAGGAGAAGGGCAGGGAACTCCTGCCCAGGTGCAGGTCTTCGAGCTGTTTCTGGCCGAGCCCCTGTCCCTGCCGGTGGAGAGAAGGGAGCTTGAACTGCCGACAGCAATAATTTTCTTCTTATTCCTGCTTTCTGGTGCCGCCAAAAGGTACCTAGAATATGCAAAGGAGTTATAATTAAATGACACTTTTGACACCCTTGAAGGATGTACTCCATGTCATTGCTTCCGCCCTGCTGATACCTACTATTGTCATCCTCCTCCTGCTCCTCGCTGCAGCAGCGGTGGAGCTGGGGGGCTTACTGGTGGAGATCCTGATGGAAAGGCGCCGGGTGAGGGTAGATGTGGCGGGACTGCTGGCTGCCTTTCAGGGGCAGGGGACCGGGACCATCCGGGAGGAGATTGGCCGGAGTCTCCTTCCCCGCCGCCAGAAGAAGGCCCTGGCCGAACTGGTGGACAACAGCCACCTGCCGGCCCCTTCCCTGCGGGCCCTGGCCCGCCGTCTCCTGGACCGGGAGGAGCGCCACTATGCCCGGATAACCGACAGGACAGACCTGGTGGCCCGCCTGGCGCCCATGTTCGGCTTGATGGGGACCTTGATACCCCTGGGGCCGGGTTTAATTGGCCTGGGCCAGGGAAACACCAAGGCCCTGGCCGATTCCCTTCTCATCGCCTTTGATACCACCGTGGCCGGCCTGGCCGCCGCCGGGGTTGCCTATGCCATTTCCCGGCTGCGCAAAAGATGGTATGAAGACTATTTAAGTGCCCTGGAAGCCCTGCTGGTGGGCCTACTGGAGGTGTTTGCCCGTGGACGGGGGATTGAGGAAGAGGAGAAGCAGCCCCTTCAAATTGGTAGATGATGTCAACCCCCTGGAGGGTGTAGTCAATATCGTCGATGCCATGCTGGTCTTTGCCTGCGGCCTGCTGCTGGCCCTGGCCCTCTACTGGAATATCGACCTGGGTCCGGTGGGGGAGATCATTGATGTAACCCGGGGCCGGGAAGTGACAGAGGTCCCGGAGCTCCGGGACGATCTGGTCGAAACCAAGGATCAGGGTAAACTCTACGAACGGGTGGGCACCGTTTACAAGGACCCGGAGACAGGGCAGCTCTTTCTGTTGACAGGTGACAATTGACAGTTTCAGGGGGGACTGTCCCCCTGAATCTCGCAAACAGCAGGAGTATATGCTTTAGTTCATCATTCCGTGGGAAAGAAGACCTGCGCAAAGGGGGACTGTCCCCCTCGAAAGACCAGCTTTTCGGTGACCGATAAGCGGTCGGGGCGACCTGTGGTCGCCCGCCGCGGTAGCAATTACTAAAGGGGGCTGGGATTTTGCTGGAGTTTGGAGATAGTATAAGGCGTATTCATCTGATCAAATCACCCTCCTGGCGATTTCTATATTGGGCCATTCTGCTGGCAATAGTTTTACAGCTGCTGGCTCCTGGTCCTGCCCGGGCTGCCTCCCATTCCCTGGAAATAACCGGGGAGGGGGTGGCTAACCCGGTCACCTTCACCCGGGCGGAGCTGGAGGAAATGGAGCAGCACCAGTACACCTACAGCACCATCAATACCTGGCCGACAAAGAAGTGGCAGGTGGGCCGGGGGGTTAAATTGTGGGACCTCCTGGAAAGGGCGGGCATCAAGGAGGAGGCCACCTTCCTGAAATTTACCGCCGTGGACGGTTTCACCGTCACCCTGACAGCCAAAGAGCTCTTCCAGGACAAGCGCTACTGCTTCCCCCATTTCCAGGAGGGCGGTGCCGACGATGATGGGCACATCCCGGGGAATCCGGCAGGGAAAGTGGAGGTAGAGCCCATTGTGGCCCTCCTCAGTGTGGAGGGAAGCGATAATCCCGAGTATATGAATGAGTTACACACCCTGCAGCTGATGCTGGGCCAACGGGCGGTAACGGAGCAGACGGGGAACCTCTTTGTCAAGTATCTCTGCAAAATCGAGGTTTTCACCGGCGAGCCGCCCGGCTGGGACCCGCCCCAGGCCAACCCGCCTGGTGGTACGGTTCCCAGGGGCAGCATGGTTACCCTGAGCAATTTGCACAGTGACGATGACAAGATCTACTACACCACCGACGGCAGCACTCCCACCATTGAGAGTCCCATGTACAACTGGATTGCCAGCCGCTGGTGGTCGGCCCGGGCTGATGTACTGGGCACCATAAACCGTCCCATTGGCCCCCTGGAAGAGGACACCGTTATCAAAGCTGTCACCATCGGGCCCGGCAGGCGGGACAGCGAGGTGGTAACCTTCCACTACCGGGTGGTAGGGGAAGAGCCGGCGGCGAAAACCATTATCCTCACCATTGGCAGGGAGGAGGCCCTTCTTGATGGTGCCCCCTCTGCCCTTGAGGCCGCACCCTACATCAAGCCCGAGGCCGGGCGCACCCTGGTACCGGTGCGCTTCGTCAGTGAGGCCTTGAAAGCCCAGGTCGGCTGGGACCCGGATACGAAACAGGTAACCATCACCGCCGGGGAAAAGGAGGTTATCCTTACCATTGGTTCCAGCGAGGTTAGTATCAACGGGAGAGCCGAGACTATCGACTGCCCGCCGGAGATTGTACCACCGGGCCGCACCTTTGTCCCCATCCGCTTTGTCAGTGAGATCCTGGGGGCAGAGGTTGATTATAACCCGGACACACGCCAGGTTATTATTACTAGCTAGACCCCATACCAGAACTACTGCCAGCACCATATCTTGCTCCGAGCCCCCCAGCCTAAAGGATGGTTCCTATGGCTGTCGGGCCGGCAGGTTCGCCGGGAAACGGGCGGGCCTCCCCACTGGAAAGGAGCCGCGACTGGACCCCGGGAACCGGTTGGCCTCCTTTCGGTCAACCGGATTTTATGTTCGCCCGGCATGCCTGCTGAGCCGATGGGCTGAAAGAAGTCCTGTCACCTAACCAGCGGGAAGACAACCCGTAAGCAAGGGCGTCACCGGCAACGGTGGGGTCTGAAGGAAGCCGA
>DUVO01000288.1 GCA_012841005.1 Bacillota bacterium
GGAGAATCGTCCCCCCATTGGCCTCTTCGAATAAACCTACTTTTCCACCCCGCCGGGCTCCGGTAAAAGCCCCCCCTTCATATCCAAAAAGTTCACTTTCCAGTATTGATTCGGCTATTGCAGAGCAATTGACCCTTATGAATTGGCCCTTGCGCCTTCTGCTGGCGTTATGAATGGCATGGGCAAAAAGTTCCTTTCCGGTTCCGCTCTCACCGCGCAAAAGGACCGTTGCCGGGGTATCTGCTACCCGTCTGGCCTGCTCTACTGCCAGCCGCAGTTGGTAACTGTTACCGATTATATCCTCAAAAGTATATTTGGCTTCGAGGAAGCGAATTCGTCTTTTGGCCCGCTCCAATTCGTCATTTAACCGTTTGATTTCACTAATATCATGAATTACCGCCACACTGCCTTTGAGTTCACGATCCACCATGATGGGAGCGACATTTACGACCACTTCTCTCCTCTTGGGGCCCACCTTCATTACTGCTCCATGAACAGGTTTGCCGGTTTCCAAAACCTTCAGGTGCATACTTTCTCCTTCGGCAATATCAACGGTAGGTGGTTTCCCGAGGACATCTTTTTCAACAAGGCCTGTAAGGCGGGTATAGGCAGGATTAATGAGAATCCCCTTACCCTCTTTATTGACAACCGATATGGCATCTTGGGTAGAATTAATAATGGCTTTCAGTAACTGCTGCACTTCTTTTAAGCTAGCGATTTCCGAAGTCATTTTGCCAATTTCGGTAATATCTCGAAATATTGCGGCCGCTCCCGCCACAACGCCCTTGTCATCCCAGAAGGGAATATAATTGGTTATAATCACTTTCCGCCCCAAAGCCTGTTTATTATTAAACTCTGAGCGGCCGGTTTGCAGGGTTCTCAGCAGGCCGCCAGCCGGAAAAACTGTACCCACCGGTTTACCCCTGGCTTCAGCGGCCTGAATTCCGAGGAACTTCTCCGCAGCCGGGTTTAGCTTTTTTATATTGCCTGAAATATCTACTATTACAATTCCATCATGGCAGGAATTAATAATAGCTTCCTTCTCCAAAGGGGCCAGCGTAGGCATCTCCTTCTCTTCTGCCAGTTTTTGCATAATGTCTCTAAAAGCAAAGGCTCCTTCACTGTCGAGGCATAAGGGCTTATGCTTTAGTAAATTTTTAAACTTATCCCAATTCATATTATTTCCGGTGTAGAAGATTATATCAACATCATCTGCCGGTAAAGCACGATAATCTTCTACTACCGGTATGCCAGCCTCCAGGACCACCTTATACTCAGCGTTCTTTCCCGAGGGGACTACCACTCCTACAAATTTCATACCCTTTAACGGCAAACAACTCTGGATGAGGTTAATACCTGATTCGCCTAAATCCAGGAGCGCGATATTCAACAACCCACGGTCACCCCCCCACTTGAGGCTAGTTATTAGTTGTATTCTCTGCCCTTGGGGGGTAATCCTCCTTCCGCACATGACTTTCTCCTGCCACCCCCTGGGTAGAAACCTGATAATTCCCCTTTACTTCCCATCATGACTCCGGCCTTCCCAGACGGTCAAGGAAGTTCAGGACAGGTATACCTTCAATGACCTTTGTAAGGGAATGCCGCTCACAAAACACATGTAGAACTGCTAAGAATGTTATCGCCAGTAACCTTTGCCAGGGAGATAAGGACCAAAACAGGGCCAAACCGGCAACAGCCCCCAGAACATTGGCCCCGGTATCTCCCAACATTACTTGACCCTTGAGATCGAAGGGAAAATATGCCAGTACTGCTCCAATGACAGAACCGAAAAGGAAATAAGGTTCTTTGTCTCCACTGCCAATGAAGGCCATTGCCATAATGAACAAAAAAGTCTTTATGGCGCGTCCGGGGCGCAGATCCAGAAGATTCATGGTATTAATCGACAAACTCAGCAAGATTCCACCCTGGAAAAAAGCAGAGAAGGAATCAGCCAGCAGCAGGGAAACAAAAAAAGACCCGCATATCCCTCCCAACCCCTTAAGAAGTCCCGTACTGATGCAACCTTCAGAGAAGAAAAAAGATAGGTGTCCTTTCAATCCCTTCACATTTTCCCGTCCCGCAACATCATCCAGCAGCCCCAATAGGCCAATAAGGGCAAGGAGAAAAAGAAATACCAGTCCTTCCCTTTCCCAGGTCTGCCAATAAAGGGGCAGGGTGGTAATCAAACTCAAACCAGAAACAAAGAGAATCACAATCCCCATCCCCAGGGGTAATTGCTTTCCCTGATAATTTTCCCTTACTAATCCTCCCCGGAGTAACATGTCGAAAAAGGCCGGGATCAACAGATAGGCAAGGAGATAGGAATAGAGATAGAGCCACATACTCTTGAGCTGACCTCCCTCACCTTTCCCAGAACAGACGAACTAAGGCTTGGAGAACATGCCAGAATTGTATGGCCCGGTGCCGGATTCCCTGCAGATTCCAGCCTGTCACCTCATGGGACATTTTTACCGGTATTTCTTGGATCCGCAATCCCCGGCGGGCAGCCCGAACATTAAAGCCTACTTCTACCCCAAAACCGGGAAGCAGGGGCTGCAGGAAATGCAAGGCTTTTTTCGTAAACCCCCGCTGCCCGGAAAGGGGGGCTTGCATTTTTACACCCGTAAGAAACCAGGTCCCATAGCGGGCCAGGGCCATGGCTAAACCAAATCCGGCCTTTACCCTTGGGGAAGGAAAGGAAGCTACCGTCATGTCTACCATTCCCGACAGGAGGGGTTGTACCAATAACCTCCCCTGGGCTGCGCTTCCGCCCAGGTCAGCATCCAAGAGGAGAATAATATCCTGCCGGGCCTCGGCTATTCCTCGGGCCAGGGCTCTTCCCTTGCCCCGATTGCAAACCAGGTCTATGACATTGGCTCCTGCTGCCCTGGCCTTCTCCCCTGTACCATCGATAGAACCATCGTCGACAACAATTACCTCCTTCACTCCCGGTATGGTCCAGGCCGCTTTAACGGTAGCGGCTATTTTCCGGCTTTCATTGTAGGCAGGTATAATCACACTGATCCCCTGTTTCAACTTGCCTCCACCTGCTCCCGGAGCCAATCGAGGGGCAAAAGCAGATTGGTTTCCTTTCCTGGACCAAAATGTCCTTCCAGTTCACTACTTAAGAGGTAAAAAAGACTGAGCCGTCCCGCCGCCGTATCAATATGGCCAATGGTGGAAACACCATCCCGTCTATAATGCTCAAGTTTGGAGCCCGAACCGGTCCTTGCCCCCACAATAACCCGCACCCCTTCTTCCAGCCAGGTTTCAATAAGAAGGCGTTCCAGCTCTTCAATCCTGTTCGCTTCCTCTCCTCCTTCCCCTCCTATAAGCAAAGCGGCCTCAATACCTGCAGCCGGTGTACCGGAAATGGCGAGAAAACCCTTGGCTGCCAGGTTACTGAGGAGCTCTGGGGCCCTGGTGCCGGTAAGAGCCCCTGCCAGGTAAGCAACCAGTTCTCGCCATTCCCGCTCGGAAATACCATGATTGTTTCCCCCTTTGACCAGTTTTAGTAAGTCCTCATTCTCCGGTGCAAAGGTATGGGCTATTGTACATATTGCACTGACATCAAAACCCCATTGCCGGAAAAAAGAAGTTAGGTCCGGCTCCAACTCCCTGCCACCAGTATTAACGATAATAAGCCGTGCCCCGAAATCTGTATTTTCCCTAAATAGGGAAAGAATCAGTTCCTCAAGACTCCGGTTTGTTTCCTCCCACACCTGGAAAACATGGAACTGTTCCTGGAGGGAACGGTTCTCTTCCTGGAGTTTGTAATAATTCTGCCTTAACTGTTCTATAACTTCCTGTTGCTGCACTATTACCAGATCATTCCCGAGCAAGGCATTACCAATAAATATACCCAGGGTTAAGGATAAGAAAACAGCCATGATTGTTATTATATAATATCTTTGCTCAAACAATCTTTCCTTCCTCCATTTTACCGTCCAACCAGCAAACGGATTTTAAATAAAATGAGTTGTAAGAAATACTGGATCCGGGTAGAGACCAGTACTGTTACCAGAAAGGGAAAAAGGGCGGCCAGGAATACACCTCCCAGGTAAGCAAACTTTATTTGGCCCCGGTACAGTTGGTTAACCCCCTTGGCATCGACAAGGATAGGACCAACCTTTAATCTTACCAAAAGGGTGCTGGCCATACCCTGTCTTCCCTTTTCCAGAAAGTCTATCAGGTTTGAATGGAGACCTACGGCCACAATAAGCTCCGCCCCATGCTCATAGGCCAGCAATAGGGCAGCATCCTCACTGGTTCCGGGTGCCGGAAAAACGATGGCCGGAAGATTCAGTTTCTTGATCCTGGCCAACCCCGGGGCAAACCCATTTTTATAAGCATGGACGACAAGTACGGCACCACAGTATAAAACCTGGTCGGAGACACTATCCATATCGCCAATGATCAAATGGGGTGTATATCCCAATTCCAATAAAGCGTCCCCACCTCCATCGACCCCGATCAATACAGGTCTCTTCTCCACGATATAGGACCTGATTGTGGCCAAATCCTCCCGGTAATTATGACCCCGGGCAACTACCAGGACATGTTTACCTTTAATTTGCACCGGCAGTTCCGGTACCTGTATTCTTCCTAAAACAGCTTCTTTTTCCCGGGCGGCATAGACAAGGGTGTTGTTTACAAACTGGTCTAATTCGCGAACCAGATTGACCCGGCCTTGCTCCATCCGAAGGCGTACCGTTCTGTAATCCAGGACCTCACCTATGGCAATTAATTTGTTATCCCGAAAAATACAGTGTCCCCTGATGGAGATCCTTTCTCCTTCTACCAGTTGGTTAAATATATCTTCGCCCACATTGTCGATAATGGGAATGCGGGCTTGCAATATTCTTTCCGGTCCCCGGTTTGGATATCTGCCGCTTATAGAGGAATAAGCATTTATGATAGCCTTTACCCGGGTTTTGAGGAGGCTTTTGGCAGCCAATTCATCCAGGTCACGGTGGGCAATAACGGCAATTTCATCGGGACGAAGGCGCCGTACGAGTCTTTTCGTTATCCGATCCAGTCGAACGATACCTTCTACGGGCAAGCCTCCACCTCCCTCCTGGAAATTAGAGTTAGAAGTTAGAAATTAAATTTTCACAGTACTGTTCCGGTCGGCTTCCAACCACTATTGTCCCGAATAATCCAATCTTTACTCCCTCCGCAGGAACACAGATTTCCTTTTTGAGGTTTATAACTTCTATACATCTAGTATGAACCAGAAGACAAGAAAAATGTAGGCAAAGGAAGATGAAAAAGCAAAAGAAAAAAACGGGGTTAAGCCCCCGTTGTTGTTCATCCCACTTTACTTTCCATACGCAGTTTGTCGGCGATCATGGCAATAAATTCCGAATTGGTCGGTTTCCCTCGCTCCAAATCGATAGTATATCCGAAGAGATTGGTAATAGTCTCAACATTGCCTCTACTCCAGGCAACTTCAATGGCATGCCGGATCGCACGCTCTACCCTGCTGGCAGTGGTATTGTATTTCTCCGCAATCAGTGGGTATAATTCTTTAGTTACGGCTCCAAGAAGTTCAATCTCATTTATTACCATTAAAATAGCTTCCCGCAGATAAAGATAACCCTTAATGTGGGCCGGTACTCCCAACTGGTGGATGATATTAGTCACTTCCATATCAAGGCTCCGGACCCGCTGGGGAGCAACCGCCTTTGTAACCTGTTCATTGGCGGCCAGTTGCCGGATCCTACTTGCCAGGACATCAAGACTAAAGGGTTTTAAAATATAATAATCGGCGCCCAGGGTAACGACCCGCTGGGTTATGTTTTCCTGGCCAAAGGCAGTTAACATGATAATTTTGGGCCGTTGTGGCATATTCATAGTTGCCAGTTTTTCCAGTACTCCAATTCCGTCGAGATGTGGCATAATAATATCTAAAATCAGTACATCGGGTACCGTTTCGCCAAGGAGTTCAATTATTCTTTCTCCATTGTAGGCAACCCCATCAACCTTTAAATCAGGCTGCCCATCAATGTATTCACAGACCAAATCACAGAACTCCTTGTTGTCATCGGCTATCATTACCGAAATTTGTTTTTGCTGCAAAATAAATCACCTCTTTTCTTTTTGCTTGTATATTCTTGCCAATATAAAAATAATCCTGCCTATAAAATAAAAAACTGGAAAAAATTCGCAAATCGCCCCTGGCCTGGGCCAGGGGCGATATCCCTAATTCATAAAGCATCCATTCGGCGAAAACACCATAACCGCGCATAGGATCATTTACAAAAACATGAGTTACAACACCAACCAATTTATTGTCCTTTATTATGGGGCTCCCGCTCATGCCTTGAATTATTCCGCCCGTTCTCTCAATAAGGTCGGGGTCCTTGATTTTTATTACCATACCCTTGTTAGTGGGGTTATTTTGATTAAAAACACGTTCAATTTCAATAGCATAGCGTTCTATTTTATCTTCCTCAAGGACCGTTAATATCTCTGCAGGGCCGGGGGTCACCTGGGAAGCAAGGGCAACAGGGATCCCTTCCGGGTAATAGGGGTTTTCAATATGGTCATAAAGGGTGCCAAAGATACCGTAATCCGTATTTTTTTCGATGTCACCTAGTATATCTTCTTCCTGGGTAAAAATACCAATTTTTTCTCCCGGCAGCCCCTTCAAACCCTTATGAATTCCGGACACAACTGCCTTTACAACCGTTCCTTCTTCCACATTGAGGGGTTGATTTGTCTCTACATCGGTAATCACATGGCCAAGGGCCCCGTAACGTCCCGATTCTGGATGATAGAAGGATAGGGTTCCAACGCCATTGGCACCATCTCGCACATAAAGGCCAATCCGGTAGCGTCCTGTTTCTTTACATAAAACCGGCTCAATTTCAGATACTAAGATTGTAGCTCCCCGCTTATACTCAATTTGAACTTTTTCCCCCTGGCGGCCATATTCGTGTACCAATTCAGCTAAATGTACTACATTCTTTATTTTTTCTCCATTAACCCTGAGAATAGTGTCTCCTACTGTGATACCAGCTTCCCGGGCCGGATTCTTTATCATGGTACCAGGCTCTCCGATAGCTGCCACCCCGATTACGATGACACCATGGGAGAGAAGCAGTACTCCGATGGAATGCCCCCCGGGTATTACCTTCACAGGCGGGAGTACATTTACCATCATTCTTTTCACTGGAACACCAAAAAAAAGTAACTCTACTTCTACTTCTCCCCTCTGTACCGGTTCCATCTCCAGGGGAGTACCCAAATTGACTTTAGCAACTTGGGGAGATAGGGGAAGGCCGTTTAGATTGATAACACCTTCACGATCCGATCTTATATAGACATTGACGGGAAAACC
>DUVO01000072.1 GCA_012841005.1 Bacillota bacterium
GGCCAGGGAGGTGGGCTGCAGCTCCTTGATTAGGTTCCGCATGCCCACACTTTCCAGCTGAAAGACACCAGTGGTATCCCCCGCCTGCAGAAGGCTAAAGGTTTTTTTATCGTTCAAGGGGATCTTATCAAGTTCAACCTTTACCCCTCGGCTGGCCGCAACAATCTCGATGGCATTCTGGATAACGGTAAGGGTGCGCAATCCCAAAAAATCCATCTTTAATAGACCGAGCTCTTCAATGGTCTCCCAGGGAAATTGGGTGGTCACCACCCCGTCAGAGGTCTTCTGCAGGGGGACATATTGGGTCAGGGGCTCTTTGGCAATCACCACCCCTGCCGCATGGACGGAGGCGTGCCGGGGGAGTCCTTCTAAGGAACGGGCCGTCTCCAAGAGCCGCCCCAGGGCAGGATCCTCCGCCACCAAATCCGCCAGCTCCCGGTTGACTTCCAGGGCCTTGGCGATGGTCATCCCTGGTTCCATGGGGACCAGATTCGCCAGGCGGTCGACTTCGCCATAGGGAAAACCATATACCCGCCCCACGTCCCGGATAGCGCCCCGGGCAGCCAGGGTGCCAAAGGTAATAATCTGGGCAACCCGATCAACCCCGTACCGTTCCACGACATAATCTATGATTTCGCTCCGGCGATCATCACAGAAATCAATATCTATGTCAGGCATGCTGACCCTTTCGGGATTGAGAAAACGTTCAAAGAGAAGCCCATGGGCCAGGGGATCGACATTGGTTATACCCAGGCAATAGGCGACCAGACTGCCGGCCGCCGAACCCCGGCCCGGACCGACTAAAATTCCCCGTTCCCGGGCAAAGCGGATCAGATCCCAGACAATCAGAAAATAACTGGCATAACCCATCCGGTTGATAACACCCAGCTCGTATTGCAACCGTTCCTCCATGGTGGGGGAGACGGTTGCGTAGCGTTCCCGCACCCCCCCCCGGCACAGTTCTTCCAGGTATTTATTGGCCGGATTACCCCCGGGTACGGGGAAATGGGGAAGATGCAGAGAACCAAACTCCAATTCCACCTTACACCGCTCGGCAATGGCCCGGGTATTGGTGAGAGCTTCGGGAACTTCAGAGAAAAGGGCCGCCATCTCCTCCCCGGTTTTGAGATAGAACTCGTCGCTGGGGAACCGGAGACGATTGGTATCCTCCATAGTTTTCCCCGTTTGAATGCAGAGGAGGACATCATGGGCCCGGGCATCCCCTTTCTCCACGTAGTGGACATCATTGCTGGCCACCAGGGGAATACCCAGCTCCCGGCCCAGGCCGATAAGTTTTCCGTTCACCTCCTCTTCCTCCGCCATGCCGTGGTCCTGCAGCTCGAGAAAAAAGCCGTCGGGCCCGAAAATTTCCCGGTAGGAGAGGGCAACTTCCCGGGCGCCTACCCAGTCACCCTGCAGGAGATGGGTGGGAATCTCCCCGGCGATGCAGCCCGAAAGGGCAATCAATCCTTTGCTGTACCGGGTTAGAAGTTCTCTATCGACCCGGGGCTTATAGTAGAAGCCATGTAAATAGGCTTCGGAAACCAGTGCCATCAGATTCCGGTATCCCTCCTGGGTTTCCGCCAGGAGAACCAGGTGGAACCAGTTGTCATCTACCCGGGGTTCCCGGTCCCGCATGGACCGGGGGGCAACATAGACTTCACAGCCCAGGATGGGTTTTATCCCCTGTTTCCGGCAGGCCTTATAAAAATCTATCACCCCATACA
>DUVO01000270.1 GCA_012841005.1 Bacillota bacterium
AAGGCTCACCCTTTTCCCTTGTAGGTCCTTCAGGCAGCGGCTAATAGCCGCATCCAGGCCGCGGCAGCCGTCTCTCCTTTTCCAGTCTGCAAAAGTCCCGTTGGTGCCAAACACATGCGCTTCTATATAGTATTAATTTGAATATACTACATAATATATAGTATTCTAGACAAACCAAATTTTTCCTGCCCCTTTTTTATTTTTTCGGGACCTATTCGGAACATAAGGGGGAGGTAAAATAGCTGGCCCAATCCTTGACACTGGCCCGGCAAGGGGTTACAATGATTAAGGTGTTAAAAAAAACTGCCAATACTGCCCGGGGCATCCTTATAAAGGAAGCAAACTATTCTAGTGGCGGAGAATTGAGCAACTAGATTTTTTTTTGGTATCCTCTGGGTAAGATACAATCGAAAATTGTCTATTCTCAACAGAACTATCAACTAATAAGAGGTGTACTGTTGAGATGACGAAAAACAGCACTATTTTATAATAAAGCCTTCAGTCAACTTTCCACTGTTAACTGTAAACTGACAAAGACTGTCTTTGTCAACTGTAAATTGTAAACTAGTAAAAACTGTCAATTCTCAACTGTAAACTGATAACTGGAGGGAATCCCATGGCCAAATTCATCTTTGTTACCGGCGGTGTTGTCTCCTCCCTGGGGAAGGGAATCACGGCCGCTTCCCTGGGCTGTCTCCTCAAGAGCCGGGGTCTCAAGGTCACCATGCAGAAATTCGATCCCTACATAAACGTTGACCCCGGCACCATGAGCCCCTTCCAGCACGGCGAGGTCTTCGTCACCGATGACGGGGCCGAATGCGACCTGGATGTGGGCCACTACGAGCGCTTCATTGACGAGAACCTGAAAAAAAGCAGCAACATCACTTCCGGCAAGATCTACTGGTCCGTCATCCAGAAGGAGCGCCGGGGCGACTACCTGGGAGGCACCGTACAGGTCATCCCCCATATCACCAACGAGATCAAGGCCAATATCCGCCGGGTTGCCGATGACAATGACGCCGACGTGGCCATTGTCGAGATCGGGGGCACCGTCGGCGACATCGAGAGCCTGCCCTTTTTGGAGGCCATCCGCCAGATGAAGATCGACATCGGCCGGGATGAAGTCCTCTATATCCATGTCACCCTGGTCCCCTACATAAAGGCCGCCGGGGAGCTGAAGACCAAACCCACCCAGCACAGCGTCAAGGAGCTTCGCTCCATCGGTATCCAGCCCGACATCATCGTCTGCCGCACCAGTTCCCCCCTCTCCCGGGAAATCAGGGAAAAGATCGCCCTCTTCTGCAATATCGAAAAGGACGCCGTGATCCAGAATATTGATGCCGACATCCTCTATGAGCTTCCCCTCTTAATGGCCCGGGAGGGGCTGGACGAGATTGCCCTGCGCCACCTGAAGCTTTCGGCGGGAGAGCGGGACCTTTCCCGGTGGGAAGAACTGGTCCAGAGGGCCAAGGAAAATGGCAAGACCAAAACCACCATCGCCCTGGTGGGAAAATATGTTGCCCTCCACGACGCCTACCTCAGCATCGCCGAAGCCCTCAACCATGCCGGCATTGCCACCGGCACCGGCATTGACATCAGGTGGGTAAACGCCGAAGACCTGGAGAACAGCGGGGTAGAAGAATACCTGGCCGGGGTCCAGGGAATCCTCGTCCCCGGCGGATACGGGGAGCGGGGGATAGAAGGAAAAGTCAAAGCCATCCGCTATGCCCGGGAAAATAACATTTCCTTTTTGGGCATCTCCCTGGGGATGCAACTGGCCGTGGTGGAATTTGCCCGCCATGTCTGCGGCCTTACTCGTGCCCACAGCGCCGAATTCAACCCCAACACCCCCGACCCGGTTATTGATCTTTTGTCCGAACATGAGGAGAACATCGGCAAGGGGGGCGCCATGCGCCTGGGCCTTGCCCCCATTAAACTGGAGCCCGGTTCCCTGATCCAGAAAATCTACGGTCAGGAGATT
>DUVO01000115.1 GCA_012841005.1 Bacillota bacterium
ACCTACAATCTCGCCAATACTGATCCGCATCTCTTTCCTCTCCTCCACTTCTTCAGGCTTTTCTCTACTTTATACCAGGAGATAGTAGTGAAACAATAGAATAATTACAATTAGCAGCTCTACAGGGCAAAGCCATTATAGAACTATACAAAACAAAATACAACAATGTTGCAATTATAGACAATGATACAACCTTAAAAAAATTTATTTCCTGCTTTTTTAGCAAATTTCTTGTAATATCCTCTAAAAAATGTCCTGTTTAGTAATATATTACCAATAAAGGGAGGACAATTAATGGTCAAGGGAATGAACCTGGAAAAACTGGTATTAATCCGGGGTGCCGGCGATTTGGCCACAAAGGTGTAGCCCACCGTCTCAGGCAGGCCCGTTTCCCGGTGGTAATGTTGGAAATACCCCAACCTACGGTGATCCGCCGTACCGTTTCCTTTGCCACCGCTGCCTTTACCGGCTCTATAACGGTGGAGGGAGTGACAGCCAGGAAGGTGACCATAGAGCAGATAGAGGTTTGCCTGACCCGGGGGGAGATTCCCTTGTTGATCGACCCCCAGGGAGAAACCATAAATATACTGGGACCGAAAATCCTGATCGATGCTGTTATGGCCAAAAAAAACACCCTCGGCACCCATTGCCGCCAGGCGTCCCTGGTCATTGCCCTGGGGCCAGGCTTCACGGCCGGGAAGGATGCCCATGCGGTAATTGAAACCCAGCGAAGCCACGACCTGGGCAGGGTCCTCTGGAAAGGAGAAGCCCTGGCCAATACCGGTGTACCAGGGGAGGTAGCTGGTTACAGTGAAGAAAGGCTGGTTAAGGCCCCGGCAGACGGCACCTGGAAACCCGTGATAGAAATTGGCGATCTCGTTGCTGCCGGAGACCTTGTGGCCCGGGTGGACCGGGCCGAAGTAAAAAGCCAGATTAAAGGAGTAGTCAGGGGATTACTCTTTCCGGGCATAAAGGTTCATCGGGGCATGAAGGTAGGAGATATAGACCCGCGCTGCCGCCGGGAATACTGCTTTACCATCTCTGACAAAGCAAGGGCCGTAGGAGGCGGGGTATTGGAAGCCATTTTACATGCAGGGGTGATTTAATGAGTTCAATTTACAACCAGCTAAATCAGTATTTAAAGGAAGAAAAAGCAGTCGTCCTCTGGCAGAGGTTCCAGAAGAACAGCATCTTTTCCCAATTATTTACCGTTGACCAACTGGCACAAGCCCCACCCCTGGTTGCCCGGGCATGGCAGCAAAAAAGGCTAATCTGGCACACAGAAGAGGAAAAATGGGAAAGGGCGGAACCCTTTTTCCCACCCCCGCTACTGTATATCCTTGGTGGCGGTCATGTTTCCCAGGCCCTGGCTGCCCTGGCGGCAATAGTTAAGCTGCCCGTCGTGGTTATTGATGACCGGCAGGAATTTGCCAACAAGGAGCTCTTCCCCCGGGCAAAACAAGTGATCTGTGCCCCCTTTGTTGAGGCCCTGGCAAACCT
>DUVO01000008.1 GCA_012841005.1 Bacillota bacterium
TCCTGGCAGTTCTGGTCCCGGTGGTTATGGGCCTGGTTATTATAGCCATGATCCGGTTCCAGATCCTGGGCGGGGATGCGACTGCCCTGCTGGGTGGGGCGGCAGCGGTAATAGCGGTAGCTGCCACCTTGCTGACCAGCGGAGTTAAAAGCCTCGATGAAATCGCCGATTGTGTTGGCGATGGTCTGGTCTTTGCCTTCCGGGTTATGGGACCCATCCTGCCCATTGCCGGTTTCTTCTTCCTGGGCAGTCCCGAGGCGGCGGCAGGGATACTGGGAGAAGGAGCCCCGGGGTTTCTCTTTGATGTGGGCAATATTGTCGCCCAATCGATCCCACCCACGGGTCTCCTGGCCGGTTTCGGGATCTTGATCCTGGGGATGATCACCGGTTTGGATGGCTCGGGCTTTTCCGGTTTGCCCCTGGTTGGTTCCCTGGCGGGGGTTCTCTCGGGGGGCTCGGTGGCCGAGGCTTCCACCCTGGGGGCCATTGGACAGTTGGGGGCTGTCTGGACAGGGGGCGGCACCCTGGTGGCCTGGTGTACCCTGGTAGCTGTGGCCGGAATTGTTGGCGTGCCTGTCCTGGACCTGGTTCGGAAAAACCTGGTACCCGTTCTGGCTGGCCTCTTTGTCGCCACCCTCTTTGGGATAATCTTCTTTTAAATAATACAGTAAAAGATGCAGGAGACAGTCCCTTTCAAACAAGGAACCAAAGCGTTAGTGCCCTCCGCGAGGAGAACAGAAAGCGATGTGAGAAATGCTGTTTTTGATGTCAGAAGTATTATTAGTGTAAAATCAATAAAACGGGATCGGCAAATTTTTACCGATCCCGTATTCTTTTATTCTTTGTCTCGAGGAATATTCTATGGGGTCAGGAAGGCGGCACAGAGCTCCTTTTGGTTAAGGAAATTGCCTTCCTGGTCCATGACCCGCATATTGTCACCGGAAATCTCATCGATGACGGCAACCGCATCATCGACCAGACCAAATTCAAATTTTATATCTATCAGCCGCAAGCTTTTCGCCGCAAGTTCCCTTTCCACCAGCTTGGTCACCCGCCGCGTCAAGTCTTTCGCTGTTTCCAGCTGGGCCGGTGTCATGATGGCCAGGGCCAGGAGGGTATCATCGTTGATCAGGGGGTCGCCCCGCTCATCGTCCTTGAGGGTTATTTCCACCAGGTAGTTGAGATCCTGGAGTTCCCGGGCATAAGAGCCGTAGCGGCGTAAAAAACTGCCATAGGCCTGCAGGCGGCAGATGAATTCCAACCCGCGGCCGAATGTAACGGCCTTTTTTACCGTCATGGTATTTTTCTCTGGGTCTGCGGCGATAAAATGGCTGGGTATCCCTTCCCCCTGCAGGCGGGTGAAGAAATACTGGGAAAGGCGCAGGGAAGCATTGCCCTTGCCTTCCACCCGGCCGAGGACGGTATTGGCGCCCGGGTCTATTTTCCCGTCGGCTCCCGTCACGTCATCTTTAAACTTTAGGATCAGGGTCCCATCTTCCTTTGCTAATAATGACTTGGTTTTGCCGTCGTAGAGCAGTTTCAATTTGTTTTACCTCCTCGGATTACTCTCCCTAGAATTTCAAATCCGGGAAGTTCCGGCGGATCCGTTTCACCGCTTCCCGCATCCGGTCTTCGGTAACGGTGAGGGCGATGCGGAAGTAGCCTTCCCCGTTTTGGCCGTAGCCCACCCCTGGGGTCACGTTGACCCCTGCTTTTTCCAGCAGGGCGGCGGCAAAACCCTTGGAATCATACCCCCTGGGCACCGGAGCCCAGACGTAGAAGGTGCCCCTGGTCTTTTCCAGGTTCCAGCCCAGGCTGTTGAGGCCGTCGATGATGGCATCCCGGCGGGCGGCATAGATATTGTTCTGCCGGGTGATGAGATCCTGGGGTCCGGTCAGGGCGGCAACGGCCGCCTCCTGGACGGCGTTGAAGACCCCCGAGTCGACGTTGGTCTTGACAATGGAGAGGGCGGCCAGGATATCCCAGTTGCCGACGGCAAAGCCGACCCGCCAGCCCGTCATATTGTACGGCTTGGAGAGGGAGTGGAATTCAATTCCTACTTCCTTGGCCCCGGGAGCAGCGAGAAAACTGGGGGCCTGGTAACCGTCGAAGGTCGTCTCCAGGTAGGCGGCATCGTGGCAGATGATAAGGTCATGTTCCCGGGCGAAGGTCACCGCTTCCGCAAAAAATTCGGGAGTGGCTGTGGCGGCCGTGGGGTTGTTGGGGTAGTTGAGGAACATCAGCTTGGCTTTCCGGGCCATATCGGGAGGTATATTCTGGAAGTCGGGCAGGTAGCCGTTCTCAGGCAGGAGGGGTACCGCTTCGGGAATCCCCCCTGCCAGCAGGGTGCCGACCCGGTAGACCGGATAGCCGGGGTCGGTGACCAGGGTGATGTCTCCCGGGTCTACGTAGGCCAGGAAAATGTGGGCGATGCCCTCCTTGGAGCCGATTAAAACCAGGACCTCCGTCTCGGGGTCCAGATCAACATTATGGCGCTCCTTGTACCAGCGGGCGATGGCGGCTTTTAATTCTTGCGTCCCTTCGTAGGGAGGGTAGCGGTGATTGGCCGGATTTTTCGCCGCCTGGTATAGGGCTTCGATAATATGGTCCGGGGTGGGCTGATCGGGATCGCCAATACCCAGGTCTATGACGTCTATACCTGCTGCCCTGGCCTTGGCCTTCAGCTTATCGATTTCCGCAAAAAGGTAGGGTGGTATCGACTCAATTCGTTTGGCTACTTTCATTTTTATTCCTCCTTCGGTGAGGGTTTATATAAAAATCTATACCCGGCGGTCCAGGTATAGGCCCCGAAAAACCTCGGTGGCCGGGCCCGTCATGTAGAGATGGTTGTTGTCGGCCCATTCGATGGTGAGATCCCCGCCGGGAAGGCTGACAGTGAGTCGCCTTTTTGTTTTGCCTAAAAGGTAGCCGGCCACGGCGGTGGCACAGGCTCCGGTTCCACAGGCCAGGGTGATCCCGGCCCCCCTTTCCCAAACCCGGACCTTGGCCCTGGTGGGAGAGAGAAACTGGACAAATTCCACATTGGTTTTTTTGGGAAAGAGGGAGTGTTTTTCGATCTGGGGGCCAACATCTTCTAGTCTTATTCCCTCCACGTCGTCCACAGGAATAATACAGTGGGGATTCCCCATGGAGACGGTGGTGATGCGAAAGATCTGCCCGGCCGCTTCCAGTGGTTGGTCTATAACCGGGTCGTCACCACCTTCGACCAGGGGAATATTTTTGGCCGCCAACCGGGGTTCCCCCATATCTACCGTGACCATGGTGACCCGCCCATTCTCCACCTGGCACTGGGGTACCATTACCCCGGCCAAGGTCTCTACAGTTATCCTGGTTTTGGTGGTCATTCCCCTTTCGTACACAAACTTGGCGAAACAGCGGATGCCGTTTCCGCACATCTCGGCCTCGCTACCGTCGGAATTGAAGATCCGCATTTTAAAATCGGCCACCTGGGAAGGAAGAACCAAAATCAAACCATCGGCACCTACTCCGAAATGGCGGTGGCAAATATCCCGGGCCAGTTGGGGGTAGTCGTCAAGTTTTTCCTGGCGGTCATCCACGAGGATAAAGTCATTACCCAGGCCGTGGATTTTGCTGAATTCCATCTTCCTAGCACCTCCTAAAGTCCCTGTTTTGCCTTCTTTTGCCCTTCTCAACCTGACATCACCCGTAACAGGCCAGGTCCAAGTTGTCTCCCTTGAGCCCGGCGCCGTAATTCCCCCTCCAGACTGTCTTGCCGGTCTGGAAGGGCGGTGATACCTTCCAGTATTGGCATTCATTTTCAGTATTATATCATTAAAGAATAAAAGAGGGCAACCTTGTCGGGGGCTGGGGTTGGAAAGCTTCGGAACCATTAGGGGCAAGATTAGATTATGCCAAAACCGGTCCGGCTAAAGGCCGCCAGAATGGTAAATTATTGCTCCTGTCAGGCAGGAGACCGGGAAGGAGGAAAAGAATAAGAAATAAAGTAGTTGGTAATTCTTGGACTGTTCCTGCCCATCATACCGCTATGCCATACCTGGCATTTTTCGCGGGACGAGGGCTGTAAAGGGGCTACCAGAAAGGGTGGCCGACAACTATTGGCCTGTTGCGGGGAACAACCCCTGTGGGGATTGTTCTTAATCATCAGAAAGGGGGAACTTTAAGTGCTACAACTAAAAAAGGAATACCGAGACCTGCAGCCTTCGGAGCGGGTGCTATTGGGGCCGGGGCCCAGCGGGGTCGATCCCAGGGTCCTCAAGGTGATGGCCACACCCCTCCTGGGCCACCTGGATCCGGAATTCCTTGAGATTATGAACGAGACGGGGGATCTGCTGCGCTATGTCTTCCAGACAGAAAATGAGCTGACCCTGCCCATGTCGGGGACGGGAAGTGCCGGAATGGACACTGTCCTTTCCAACCTCCTGGAGCCGGGGGATAAGGCCATTGTGGCCGTCTGCGGTGTTTTCGGGGAGAGGATGGTAGATATTGCCCGGCGGTGTGGTGCCGAAGTGAAGATCATCGAAGGGGAATGGGGCCGGATTATTGAACCGGAACAGGTAGAGGCTGCCTTTGGCGAACTGCCTGATGCCAAACTCCTGGCCATTGTTCACGCCGAGACTTCCACCGGAATCCTGCAGCCCCTGGAGGAGATTGCCAGTATTGTTCACGACCGGGGCGCCCTCCTGGTGGTGGACTGTGTGACTTCCCTGGGTGGTGCTCCTGTCCTGGTGGACCAGTGGGGAATCGATGCCGCCTATAGCGGTACCCAGAAGTGCCTCAGCTGCCCGCCGGGGCTGGCTCCTGTCA
>DUVO01000142.1 GCA_012841005.1 Bacillota bacterium
AAGGCTCCGGACCTCCTGTCCTCCGCACCGGTGGCCTGCGGAACCGTCGCGAGTTTCTTAGCCGCTCGTCGCAATGTCGCTTCGCCAGAAAAACAGCCGTACCCTTTACCAATCATATCTTCAAAAGGCCACAGGGAGATTAGCTACACTCTAGTGACATGGGGACGAACAGCCGTTGCAGTAGTCGGTGTCCAGTGCCGGAAGTACCCCGAAAACAGCATTGAGAAACAGGATAAGAGAGCGCAGGCGAGTGAGGAAAAGCAGCGACACCATGTTTGAGCCCCGAAGGGGCGCGTTGTGTCGCTGCCCGAACGAGCCGAGCTCGTTCAGTAATTTGGTGTGTCTCCTGCTGTGGAGGGGTACTTCCGGCACTTGTTACCCATAACCTATTACCTCCAAGAGGAATGGCCTCGCAGGTTTATCACTCTAAACGCACCGGCGAAAACCAGCGGCAGGAGTGAAACAGCCTAAGTAAAGTCTAATAGTACCTCTCCACCCCAAAGCGATACAGCTCCACCGGCTCCCCGGGCCTGATGCCCGCCTTCTGGGAGGCAATTTCCACCTGCTCTCCCGCCGTCGTGACCCCCTCCAGGTTGGGCAGGAGCAAACCGGTGCGGCGTCCGGATTTTACAATAACCCCGTACCGGTATGGATCCAGTTCCTCTACCCCGGCAATGGGTTCCGCCGGACTCAAGACATCGACCGAATAGGTGAGCTGGGAAAGTTCATCGGCCTGCACCGGATGAAAGCGGGGATCATGGACCCCGGCACTTACGGCATTGGCGATGATCTCTGCGGCCAGGTTATCCTGGGTAGGCTCCACGGTGCCAATACAACCCCGCAGCATTCCGTGCTTTTTCAGGGACACGAAGGCCCCCGCCCGGCGCTCCATTCCCGGCGGGAGGGGATGGGGAACATCCAGCCGTTTTCCCTCCCGCACGTAGGTTTCCAAACTGCGGCGGGCCAGCTTAACATATTCGCTTTCCCCCCGTACCCTTCCCTGTTTTTCCGCCTCCCCGCCTTTCCCGCCCAGGTATTCCCCCGGAGTCAGGACCGCAACCATATACCCCACCCCAAAGGGACCCTCATAGGATAATACCTGACTTTCCACCATAAAACCATCCAGGGAGCCACTCAGCATTATAATGGAACGCCAGCCGCACTCACCGGCCTGTTCCGCAAGCCGGGGATCAATGCCCGTGATTCCCCTGACATTCCACTTTCTAACTGCCTCGGTAATCTCGGCATCGAAGACTCTTCCCTTTTCATCGTAGCCCGCAGGGGCATCGGGGGTAAGGCGGTGGGAAAGGTCACTGCTGGCTACCACCACCACCCGTTTTCCCCTTCTTGCACTGGCTAAGGCCAGGGCACGGCCGAAATTGTAGAGGACTTCGGGAGGGAGAAGGGCTATCCCCACAACAACAAGGGATGCTACAATCCCCTCCTCCCGGAAATAGTACAGGGGTACCAAAACGCCGTGATCCAGCTCTTCTCGGATCCCAAACCGTTCCTGAACCGCGTCGGTCAATTCTGCCACTGGTACCTCCAGTTCCCGGCAGGCAACCCTTATCTCCCGTACCAGTTCCAGGTCATTAGCAACGGTATAGCTCACCCTCGGGGCACCGAAAGGGGCAAAACTCCCCTGCAGCTTTGGCTGTACCGCCAGAGATACGGCATCCCGGAAAACTGGGCTGTGGGGACTTATGACAACAAGGGCCTCGGGCCCAACTTCCTTTACCCTTCGGGCCACCTTCTGCATAGCCTCCCTGGTTGCCGCCACCTTGGATAACTCCTGTCTACCTACCTCCGGTATTATAATGGGGGGATGGGGGACGATGGCACCCAAGACAACACTCATAGCAGACCCACCTCCTCTAAAAGATCCTTTTCCCCAAGGCAGAAGCAATTAACTCCACTGCCAGCTCCGCCGTCTGGTTCCTGCAGTCGAGAATAGGGTTAACTTCAACCATATCCAGGGCCAGAAACCGTCCTGACTGGGCAACCAGTTCCATAGCCAGATGGGCTTCCCGATAGGTAATCCCGCCCGGAACCGCGGTCCCCACTCCCGGCGCCTGCAGGGGATCAATAACATCAACATCGAAGCTCACATACAGACCCTCCGCACCGGCCCCCGCTATAGCCACGGCTTCCTTTACCACCGCCTGCATCCCGCGCTCATCTACATCCTGCATGGTAAAGACAGTAACCCGGGAGCTGCGCAACAGGTCCCTCTCCTGGGGGTCCAAATCCCGGACTCCGATAATAACCACCTTTTCCTCGGCAATCTTGGGTCCGGACCCGCCGCACTGGACCAGTTCCCCTGGCCCCCGCCCCACAGCAACGGCCAGGGGCATACCGTGGACATTTCCGGAAGTGGTGGTCTCGGGAGTGTTAAAATCACCGTGGGCATCAAACCAGAGGAGCCCAAAGGAAGGTACCCGGTTGGCAAGGCCGGCGATACCGCCGATGGAAATACTGTGATCTCCTCCCAAAATGAGAGGAAATCCCCCGGCATCCAGGGCTTCCCCTACCTTTGCTGCCAGGAGTTCGTTGACCTCCAGGATCTCCGGCAGATACGCCAGGGACCCCCCCCTCCTGGTCAGACTGTCCCGTTCCGGCGCGGGAATATTGCCCAGGTCTTCCACATCATGGCCAATCTCCACCAGCTTCTCCCGCAGCAGGGCATACCGGATGGCACTGGGGCCCATGTCTACCCCCCGCCGGTTGGCACCGAGATCCACGGGGACACCAATGATTTTTACCTGCACCCGTTCCAGCCTCCTTCAGCATCTACCTGCCCTTTGCAGTTGACTTCTCCCTTCTCTAGAATATTCCTCCCTATGATACCCAAATGAACGGAAATCTAATGCCTAACTGCAAATTCCCCTGGCCTTAGGGGCAGAATCTCTTGACTGATGCAACCTCAGAAAGCATAGCCGTCGGTAATACCCCAAAACATTATTAGAAAAAAGACCCTGAACCTGCCCTGAAACAGGCAGAGGGTCCCCCGGTTAGATTTGCCTCTCTATGGGTTTTTATGACCTGATCATCGTCAAGAGCATTTTAAAATCAGTAACAGCCTTTACCGAATGGGGTTTGTTGGCCGGCATTATCACCCCTTCCCCTGCCTGCAGGCGCAAGGGGGTTCCGGCAATGCTGATTATTGCTTCACCATCGAGAATTTGCACCAGGGCTGTATAGGGGGCCGTATGCTCACTGAGTTCCTGCCCTTCCGCAAAGGCAAAAAGGGTAATTGTTCCCGTTTCCCTGTTAATCAAAGTCCTGCTCACCACGGAGCCGGCCTGGTAGTTCACCAGGTCACCTAATTTCAAGACCTTCGCTACCAGATTTTCTATGTCAATACCCTCCCTCGGTAAAAGTGTCTTACCCCAGTATATCCTAACAACCTGCCAATCATTCCCCCGGTACCTTCTCCTCACCTCACCCGGGGAGCTTTACCCCCAATTCCCTCAATTGTTCTCGGACAAATTCCAGAGAAGCCCTACTGTCTTCAGCCAGAAAAACAATATCCTTCCGGCTAACTTCCCTTACACCGGTGTTCTTTACTGCATTGCGTAAATAAGAACGACGTGCTTGGTCTAAATCAAACTCAACCACACCCAGTTGCCCCGGATGGGTAGGTATTACGATGCTTTTCCCCGGAAGGTTTTCCCGTGGATCCCCGCGGCGCACTGCGACTCCATTGTCCCGGGCAAAGGTTAGCTGTGCCGTCGGGTGTTTCCCTGCCCCCGTATACTCTGTTTCTTGGACTACCAGGATCTCATCCTCATTCATCTCCTGGGCAATAGCAAAGGCACCAGCCAGAGAGGTGTTACCCGCCGGGCCTCTTTCCAAACCTTCCAATTGAGCCAACATCTCCGTTACATAGAAGACCTCACCCTGAGTTACAGTTACATAGCGATCAAGATAACGGAGGGGTCGGGCTGCATTCCTGGGCACATCGGCCCGGTCGGGCCAGGTGGTAAAGGGAACGCCAAAACCAGTATGGCCTGTAGTAAAGGATTTGCGGTTAAAATCGCCATCACTAGCCATATGTAACCCGCTGAGATCAACACTGACACCAATGACCCGGGTATCAGAACACCCGGCCTTCCTCAGCCCCCGTGCCGTCCCTGTCACATTCCCGCCACCGGCATGGGTAACAACAACGGCATCAGGTTTACGGCCGGTCAGTTCCCGCACCTGCTCTGCCAGTTCGTAACCCAAAGTTTCTACTCCGGCAATTCCAAAGGGAGTATAAAGGGAAGCATTGAGAAATCCGGTCTCTTCCAACAGGAGAAGAAAAACGTAAAATAATTCGGGTCCGACACTGAGTTGCACCACCTCCGCTCCGTAAGCCTCACATTTCCGTCCCTTTTCCACAATTTCCGGCTGGCCTACCCCGCGGCTGTCAAAAACCTCCTGAACAACAATACACTTAAGGCCGCGCATGGCCGCCTGGGAAGCAACTGCTGCCCCATAGTTACCACTGGTAGCGGCAATTACCCCTGGGTAACCCATCTTTTTCGCATGGTAGACGGAGACACTGGCCCGTCGGTCCTTAAAACTACCGGAGAGATTGGCCGATTCGTCTTTAATAAAGATCCGGGCTCCTTTTCCCGGTGGTGCCATTTTACGTGCTAGGGCTGTCACATTTTTCAGTTCCAATAAAGGTGTATTTCCCACCCCGGTTTCCCTTTGAATTTTCCGGACTTCGTCCAGGGTATAGCCCGCTCTTGCCATCATGCCATCGTAATCAAAGGCAAGGGGGCTCAGGTCAAATTCAGTATAATCAATGCCTAAAGCCCTCTTCATTATTTCGTTGCGTCGGTCCATTACTGCCTTGTAGCTTCGATCTAAAGTCATTTGGCTCCTTCCTCCCCCCAGAGAATTTGCCTCAATTCAGGCCCTATGACCAGGAGTTCTGGCACCGGACAGCCGTAATTGTGGTCGTAAGTGGGATTTACCGCCACCAATTCACCCTTCACCTGACGCCCAATTACAGTAGTGATGGTAACCTCTTCCCCGATCCTGGCATCGTGCTGTAGAAAACCTTTTACTAACATGATCAGGGGGACCGCCTGGGTATCAGCCGGCACCTGGGGCGCCCGCTGACCCGGTTGCAGCACGATACGACGAACTTGAACCCAATCACCGGCTTTACCTTCGACCAAATACAACTCCTCCTTCCCCAGCAACTGCAGGGACTTCTCTTGGTCCTGTAACAATTACCAGTATAGTGCAGTAAATACCAATCTTTTATATATTCGCTTTTAGTTAACAATATCCTCCACTAACCAAGAACCGGAAAAATAACGGACCACCCCAATAAAGATACACCAGGCCAGCCTCTTTTGATATGCTCCCTGGCGCAAAAGGGCTTCCTCCCTGGGATTCGAAAGAAAGCCGATTTCAATTAAGGCGGCTGGGATCTCCAGGTTCCGGAGAATATAATACTCGGCCATCTGTACTTCCCGGTAATTATTGCCCAGGACATCAATGCCTTCCACCAGTGCCCCCTGAATCTCCCTGGCCAGGTTTTTACTGCCGGGATGATTGTGACAGTAAAAGCACTGGGCACCATATTCGTAAGGAGAAGGGAAACTGTTGGCATGAATACTGAGGAAGAGATCGGCTGCCACTTCCTCGGCCAACTTTATCCGGGCATCCAGGTCCTCAACCTTATCTTCTGCCAGCTCCTCATCTTCATCCCTGGTTAAAAATACCCTTGCCCCTACCTGTTCCAGGTATTCGGCCAGGTACTTGGCCACGGCCAGGACGATTTCCTTCTCTTCGACCCCGCCCAGACCCCTGGCACCCCCGTCAAACCCACCGTGACCCGGGTCAAGAACGATTACCCTCTGGCCGACCTGACCGGCAAGGACGGCAATTTCCTTCCGGATGGAAAAGGTACTGAGGTTATAAAAAAGACCTATCAACAGGGCAAGTAGAATAAAACCCGAAACCCACCGCACTACCCCCGGCCATTTGTTGCCCTCTAAACTCAAGACCTCTCCTCCCTCCCCAAGGGTTCATGCTGTTATGGTTCTGTCCTGCTGGACAGGGTCTAAAACATACCCCTCAGCCTATGTAAAAGAGGCAGACGTCGCCCTGCTTTTATGCATATTACAGCCGGAAGGGATTTAGAAACAAAAAAACCGCAGGCAAGGGCCGGGGATAGTTTTTCTCCCAACCTGCCCGTCGGCTCTTACTTGCGGTTTCAAAAGCAGGGAAAAAGAAAGGACACCAGGGTCCTTTCTAACGTTTTGAGAACTGGGGTGCACGCCGTGCTTTCTTGAGACCGTATTTCTTCCGTTCCTTCATCCGGGGGTCTCTGGTTAAATAACCGAATTTCCGCAGGATAGGGCGCAGTGATTCATCGGCCTTTAGAAGAGCACGGGCAATGCCATGGCGCACAGCGCCGGCCTGTCCCGACATACCGCCGCCCTCTACCTTTACCAGAACATCAAATCTGCCGGCAGTTTTGGTTGCTTCCAGGGGCTGCTTCACAATGGTCTGCTGTACCAAGGTGGGGAAATAATCCTCCACCGGCTGACCGTTAACAAAAATATTCCCACTACCCGCGACCAGCCTTACCCTGGCCACAGAGGTCTTTCTCCTACCTGTTCCCATGTACTGTACCTGGGCCATTTAGCTTGCCTCCTTTCCCTCAAAAATTCCAGTTTTCAGGGACCTGGGCCTGGTGTTTATGGTCCGGACCGCGGTAAACCCGAAGCTTCCTGGCCATAGCACGTCCCAACCGGTTGTGGGGCAGCATGCCCTTAATGGCCTTTTCTACGGCCCGTTCCGGCTTCTCCTGCATTATTTTCTCATACTTGATCCTCTTTAATCCCCCCGGGTAACCGGTATGACGGATATACTCCTTTTGCTGCAGTTTCTGCCCTGTCAGGACAACCTTTTCCGCATTGATTACAATGACATGATCGCCCGTATCGATATGGGGTGTATAGATGGGCTTATGTTTACCCCTCAAGATCCGGGCCACTTCCGTAGCCAACCGGCCCAGGGGTTTGCCAGTCGCATCCAGAACGTACCATTTCCGTTGGATTTCCCGGGGCTTAGCCATGTAAGTCGTCCGCACGTCTATCCCTCCTTGCGAGAAATTCTATTTCCCGTCCCTGGTGTGTCATTTAGGAAAAAGAAACATGTATATCCAAAAAACCATCGCAGGAGTAAATGCTGTTTCCTCCAGCGTCCGGGGCTGGGTTCGGGAGAAAACCGCATAAACCCACAGGATAATTTTAATATACGGCAGGGGGGATGTCAAGTTGAGAAGGAAAGGGAAGATAAGCCCCTCAATACTTCACTTCCCACAGGCACAGGCCCCTGGCGGGTGCCGTGGGACCGGCCAGGTCCCGGTTTTTGCTGTCCCTTATTATGGCCACATCCTCCGGCCTGATCCGTCCCCGGGCTGCCTCCACCAGGGTGCCAACGATTATCCTGACCATCTTATAGAGAAAACCGTCGGCTTCAATGTAGAGATGCCACAGGGGATCCTGGGAAAAATCCCACTCCAGCCGTTTAATACACCTGACGCTAGTCTTCACTGCCGAACCAGAGGCCCGGAAGGCAGCATAATCATAGGTGCCTACCAGGTACTGGCCGGCCTGCCGGAGCAGCTCTGCCTGCAGTTTGTATATGGGATGCCAGGCAAAGCGGCGCCAGAAAACATCGGGATACTCCCCACAATCCAGGGTGTACCGATAGAGCTTGGATTTGGCCGAGCGCCGGGCATGGAAGTCAAAGGAAACCTCCTCAGCTCCCCGGACCACAATATCTTCCGGGAGGCAGCTGTTGAGGGCCTGGGGGAAACGTTCCGCAGGAATGGGAGAAGTGGTGTAAAAGTTGACAACCTGCCCCCGGGCATGGACGCCGGTATCGGTGCGGCCGGCTGGTTTTACCCGGACCCTTTCCCGGGTAACCTTCGCCAGGGCCCCCTCCAGGAGCTCCTGAATGGTGCAGGCGTTTTCCTGCCGTTGAAAACCGTGGTAGTTGGTGCCATCATAGGATAATAGAAGTTTGATGTTCCGCATCTCTTCCCACAACCCCTTTTGCCACCAGCCCGCAAAAGGCGGGACTACACTACTTTACACCCTTGCCTCTTCCTGATTCCGGCCTGGCCCCGGCTTTCCTTATAAAGCCTTCACCAGTAGAACCCCCACCGGGGGACAGCCATTGCTGCCAAACTTACAGCCATAAGCGCTCCACCACGGCAAAGACAAGGATAGCCACCATCAAAACCATGGTATAGTAATCCCTGCTCGCCATTTCCAGCTGTTTTAAGCGGGTCCTGCCCTCCCCGCCTCGGTAGCAGCGGGCTTCCATGGCCATGGCCAACTCATCCGCCCGCCGGAAGGCACTGATAAAGAGGGGAACCAGCAAGGGGACCATCCCCCGGGCCCTCTGGATAATGTTTCCGGTATCAAAGTCTGCTCCCCTGGCCATCTGGGCCTTCATGATCTTGTCTGTCTCCTCCAAAAGGGTGGGAATAAAGCGCAGGGCAATAGTCATCATCATGGCCAGTTCATGGGCGGGGACCCCAATCCGGCGAAAGGGGCTTAACAGTCTCTCTATGCCGTCGGTTAACGCGATGGGGGAACTGGTCAGGGTGAGGAGGGATGTGGTCAACACCAAAAGGAGCAGCCGCCAGCCCATAAACAGTCCCTGGCGCAATCCCTCCTGGGTCAAACGTAAAAACCACCAGCTCCAGATCACCCGCCCCGGTGTCAGGAAAAAATTTAAAATAATAGTAAAGGCCAGGATGTAATAGAGGGGTTTTAGACCCCGCAGGACAAACCGGGCCGGTATCCGGGAAAGGAAGATAATAATGACACTAAAGAGGGTCATAGTTGTATACCCGACCAAATCAGTCACAAGAAAGAGGGCTGCGATAAAGATAAGGGCAGCCAGGATCTTTGTGCGCGGGTCAAGCTGGTGAATGATGGAATTCCCCGGAATATACTGCCCGATGGTTATATCTTTAAGCATGGACCTTTCCCCTTTTCTGCCGCAAAAAGGCACTTATTGCCTGATGGGCTTCTTCAACCGTCAGTATATCCACCCTCATGGTCCCGTAGTGTTCCCTGAGGCGGCGGGCCAGTTCCGTTACCTGGGGAACCCCCAGGCCCAGTTGCCGCAAATATTCCGCCCGGGCAAAGACTTCCCGGGTTGTGCCGGTCAGGACGAGTTTACCCCTGTGCATAACCAGTAACCGGTCCGCCAGGCGGGCCACATCTTCCATGCTGTGGGAAACCAGCACCACCGTCAAACCGAAGCGCCGGTGCAGTTCCTTTATCTGCTGCAGGATCTCTTCCCGGCCCCGGGGATCCAAACCGGCAGTGGGCTCATCCAGGACCAGTATTTTCGGTTTCATGGCCAGGACGCCGGCCATGGCTACCCGCCGCATCTGCCCGCCACTTAGGTCAAAGGGAGAACGATCCTTGAGGGTAGCATAATCTATTCCCACCATTTCCATGGCTTCCTGCACCCTTACTTCCAGCTCTTCTCCTGCCAGCCCCATATTGCGGGGACCGTAAGCAATATCGGCAAAAACCGTCTCTTCAAAGAGCTGGTGTTCCGGGTACTGGAAAACCAGGCCAACCCGCCGGCGGACCTCCTTGAGGCTTGTACCTTTGTGCCCAAGGTCAATGCCATCTACAATAACCTTTCCGGAGGTTGGTTTGAGGAGGTCGTTGAAATGCTGGATCAAGGTCGATTTCCCGGAACCGGTTTGACCGATTAAGCCTACGAATTCCCCGTCCTCGATTTCCAGGCTGACATCATCCAGGGCCAGGGATTCCATAGGGGTGTTGGGCATATAGATATGGGTGAGATGCTCTACCCTAATTGACATAGTTCTTTCACCATCTCTTCCACCGTTAGAATCCCCGCCGGTAGAGGGTATCCATCCCGCTGCAGGCGAGCAGCCAGATCCGTCACCTGGGGCACATCCAGGCCGATGGCCTTTATCTCTTCCACCCGACTGAAAATTTCTTTTGGTTCGCCGGCCAGGATAATTCTTCCCGCATCCATGACCAGGACCCGGTCCGACCAAACCGTCTCTTCCATGTAATGGGTGATGTGTACCACCGTGATCCCTTCTTCCCGGTTCAGCTTCAGAACCGTTGCCATCACCTCTTCCCGGCCTGAAGGGTCCAACATGGCCGTAGGTTCATCCAAAACTACACATTCGGGGCGCATGGCTATTACGCCGGCGATGGCGACGCGCTGTTTCTGGCCGCCGGAGAGAAGGTGGGGAGCCGCCTGCCTGAATTCTTCCATATCCACTACGGCCAGGACTTCATCAACCCGCCGCCGGATCTCAGCCGGGGGAATACCCAGATTTTCGGGACCAAAGGCAACATCTTCTTCCACAGTCGTGGCCACAATCTGGTTATCGGGGTTCTGGAAAACCATCCCCACTGTCTGCCTGATATCCCAAAGCCTCCCGGCATCCCTAGTATCCATGTCCTTGACCAAAACCCGCCCCTTTGACGGCAACAGCAGGGCGTTGAGATGTTTAGCCAGGGTGGATTTCCCCGATCCGTTGGTGCCGATAACAGTGACGAATTCACCCCGCTTGATCTCCAAATTAATATCGGCCAAGGCTGCCACCTGATTTTCCTGGCCTTGATTATAGTAATGACTGAGTCCGCTAATCTTGAACATGATTTCTCCCGACGCCACGGCGACCACCTGCTTTTCAATAAAATAGGGACCTCCTGTGGACTTAAACCAGCCCCAAAAAACAAGGGGAAGGGAGCTGGAAACCAGCCAGGCCACGGTCCCTGTCGGGTTTACTTCACCAGTTCCAAGATAACCAGCGGAGCAGCATCGCCCCGGCGGGGCCCCAGCTTCAGTATGCGCGTATAGCCGCCCTGCCGGTCCTGGTAATTGGGGGCAATTTCGTCAAAGAGTTTTTTCAGTATATCCTTATCCTGGACATAGACGGCTGCCTGGCGGCGGGCATGTAAATCTCCCCGTTTGCCAAGACTAATGAGCTTTTCCGCCAGGGAACGAATTTCCTTTGCCCTGGTTTCGGTGGTCTGGAGCCGTTCATAGCGAAAGAAAGAAACAAGGGCGTTCCTGAGCATTGCTTCCCGGTGGGAAGTGGTACGACCAAGTTTCCTATAGGCCATGGGACTCGCCTCCTTATCTACATCTATTTACTATTCTTCCTTTTCCCTCAGGGAAAGACCCAGGGAGGCCAGTTTCTGCTGCACCTCTTCCAGGGACTTCTTCCCCAAATTTCTTACCTTCATCATGTCTTCTTCTGTCTTCTGGATCAATTCACCAACACAATTGATTCCAGCCCTTTTCAGACAGTTATAGGAACGGACCGAAAGATCCAGCTCTTCAATGGCCATTTCCAGGACCTTATCCTTTTCATCTTCCTCCTTTTCCACCATAATCTCTACATCATCGGTGGTTTCCGTCAACTGGATGAAAAGCATAAGGTGCTCGGAAAGAATTTTGGCAGCCAGGCTGGTAGCTTCATCGGGACGGATACTGCCATTACTCCACACTTCCAGAATTAGCTTATCATAGTCAGTCATCTGGCCTACCCGGGTGTTCTCAACCTGGTAGTTGACCTTGGGAATAGGCGTAAAAATAGAATCCACAGGAATAGTGCCAATAGGATCGGTATCTGCCTTGTTCCGTTCCGCAGGCCGGTACCCGCGCCCCTTGTCCACTGTGATTTCCATGCGCAGGTGGGCACCTTCTTCCAGGGTTGCAATAACCAGGTCGGGATTCAGAATTTCAATGTCAGGATCAGTGGCTATATCCCCTGCCGTTATTACTCCTTCACCTTCAACATCAATATTGATTTTCCGGGGGCCATCACTATGGAGTTTCAAGGCCAATTCCTTGAGATTCAGGATAATCTCGGGCACATCCTCCACCACACCGGGAACAGTGGAAAACTCATGGAGAACTCCCTCAATCTTGACTGACGTTACAGCTGCTCCCGGCAGGGAAGATAATAGTATCCGCCGCAATGAGTTACCAAGGGTCGTTCCGTAACCCCTCTCCAGGGGCTCGATGACAAATTTACCATAGGTGTTGTCCTCTGCCAACTCCACCACTTCAATTTTCGGTTTTTCGATCTCAATCATCTATTCAATAACCCTCCTTCTCGTAACCCGCGACGCCGTAATGGAAGAGAGGATAGGGTATAGAACCCCTGGAGGATTTGAGCAGTACAGAGAGCGGGAACAAAATACCTATACCCAATTACTTGGAGTAGAGCTCAACAATGAGGTGTTCTTCCACCGGCACGTCTATTTCTTCCCGTATCGGTAACCGGAGAACTGTTCCTCCCATTTTTTCCAAATCCTGCTCCAACCAGGGGGGTACAACCTTATCTGCCGCCAGTTCCGCCAGCTCCTTAAACTTGGAATTATTCCTGCTCTTTTCCCTCACCTCTATGACGTCACCTGGTTTAACCCGATA
>DUVO01000136.1 GCA_012841005.1 Bacillota bacterium
ACATTTTTGTTTATCACATCCCGCAGTCTCTGGCTTCCGGCCTCCGGGGCCAGGGTTAAACTGGCCTTGCGCAAACCCTCCACTTCCCGGGCCAGGTTCACCGAAAAGCTGTCCACCCGCAGGGAGGGGAGACTTAGCTTAAGGCCTGTTTCCCCATAGCATTCCTGCAGTCGCCGGATCAGCTTCCTGATCTGGCTGTAATCGGTACTGCTCAGGGAGGTCAGGGACATTTCCGGGTAACCGGTCGTCTTCTGCAGGGCCTCTGCCTGGGCCAGCAGTTTTTCTATCGATCTTTCCCGCACCGGCCGATAGATCATTCCCGCCTGGCAAAAGCGGCACCCCCGGGCACAACCACGGAAGAGTTCCAGCATAGCCCGGTCGTGGACAATATCCATATAGGGCACCACAGGGGCGGTAGGAAATTCTGCAGTGTCCAAATCAGCCACAACCCGTTTCTTCACCCTCCGGGCTGCTTCCGGCCTGGTGGGTTCAATAGTCTCGATGGAGCCATCCTCAGCATATTGGATCCGGTAAAAGGAAGGCACATAAATGCCAGGGATGGCAGCGGCACGGAGCAGGAAGGCTTCCCGGTTTCGCCCTCCCTCCCTCTTCCATTCCTTCAGGGCGGAAAGGAGTTCCCCAATGACTTCCTCCCCTTCCCCTAGGACTACCAGGTCCAGAAAATCAGCCAGGGGTTCCGGGTTAAAGGCACAGGGCCCTCCGGCAATAACAAAAGGGTCCCCGGGACCCCGCTCTGCTTGAAGTAATGGGATCTTTCCCAGCTCAAGCATATTGATAATATTGGTATAGGTCAGTTCATACTGGAGACTAAAACCAACCATATCAAAATCCGACAGTGGTGTCCCAGTTTCCAGGCTGAAAAGGGGGAGGGAAGATTCCCGCAACCTGGCTTCCATATCGGTCCATGGGGCATAAACCCTTTCGGCCACCGCATCCTGACGCTTGTTTATTATGTGATAAAGAATTTTTGAGCCCAAATGGGACATGCCCACTTCATAGACGTCGGGAAAGGCCAGAGCAAAACTGACATCTACCTGGCGGTGATCCTTTTTTATTACATTCCATTCCGTTCCCAGGTAACGGGTTGGCTTTGAAACCTGTGGCAATATTTCCTCCAGTTCCGGCTTCACTCTTAGGTCCTCCTTTGGTAGAGGTGCAAAATACCCTGTGTTTTCCCTTTGTGACCCCTTCAGTTCATATTATTCCCAAGTCTAAAGGAACCATAGGCGTTTTACATACAGTAAAATAGTTTCGACACCCGGCATAATAATCCTTTTTACAATACTATTTTTTTCCAGACCCTTCAAGAACGATGCTGTAGTATTTCCCCCAAAGTTGTATCCAGCCCCCTTTCCAGAAGGGCAGTGACAATCTCTGCTTCCGTAAAGAACTCCATTATCCCACCGGAATCCAGGAATAAAACCAGATGATAACGCTTGGGGACAAACTTACGCACCACCTCCCTCAGGGTAGTAGCCTCCGTCGCCATCAAAGCTTCAATGGGCAGCAAGCCCTTATCCCTTAATTCCCTCTGTTTCCGGGTCAAGAAGCGCATAAAAATATAGGCAGCCGCCATCCGTTCCCGGTTGGCCGCCAAAAAAATAAAAATAGCAACAAATAAGAAGGTAATATTAACCCAGGAGAAAAAAATGCCTACCAGGCTGATGCCTACCAACAGGATTCCCAGCACCCGTCCCCAGCCGGTCACCCGTTCCGTTGCCTGCCTGAAGCCAATCCGCCGGACCAAATAAGCCCGGTATACTCGTCCCCCGTCCAGGGGCAAAACCGGCAAAAGATTAAGGAGAGCCATCCCCAAATTACAGTAAATAAAAAAGGCAGCCAGGGATTCCTGCCAGACCAAAAAGTGACGTAGTGCCAACCCGATCCCGGCCAATAGGAGATTCTGCAGGGGGCCGGCCAGGGCGATGTTTACCTCTACCTCCGGATCAAAGGCAATCAAATCCAGGTCTTCTATGCGGGCCACCCCGCCAAAGGGCAAAAGTTCAATTTCCTTCACCCGGTAACCGTAACTTTTGGCAACCAGAACATGGGCCAGCTCATGGATAAAACAAGCGGCAAAGACAGTCATAACCTGGGGTAAAAGACCAAGGAATCCATAGAGCAAAAGGAGGAGAAGGAAAAACTTATCGACCAGGATGCGGACGCCGAAGGCCTTGCCTACTTGCATGCCGGCTTTTCAACTCCTTCAGGGACCTTCCTCCTCCAGTAAACCCAGCCACAGGGCCGGGTCTACATTAACCCCCCTTTCCTTTATTTCAAAATGCAGGTGGGGATTGGCGGCAAGTCCGGTAGCGCCGACGGTGGCGATGCTTTCTCCTGCTTGAACCGGCTGGTTTTCCGCCACCAATACCTCTTGGCAGTGGGCGTAAAGGGTCTCCACGCCGCCCCCATGGTCCAAATGTACAACCAGGCCAAGTTCAGGGTGTTCTTCCACCCGGGATACCAACCCCCCTGCCGCTGCCCTGATGAATGTTCCCTCCGGCGCCCCAATATCTATTCCGTAGTGAAACCTTTCCTCCTTGAGGACCGGGTGGAACCGCCAGCCAAATCCCGAGGTGATTTCTCCTTCCAGGGGTGCAAGCATACCCTGCCTTGCCCCACCGGTAGTGGGCCGAGGAGAAAGGTCAGGTTCCGTCTCCGGGAGAGGATTATAAACCGGCAGCCAGGTGGCAGGGCCCTGCAGCCAGTCAAACTCGCCCAGCTGTTTTAAATCT
>DUVO01000155.1 GCA_012841005.1 Bacillota bacterium
CCTACCGCCGTTGTCGCCATACCCTGCCGATACTTGCACTCTCCCGCTTCCGTTATAGACCTGACCGACTACCGGCACCTGCTTGAACTAATCCACGGCTTTTTAATAAAAGCGCCTGGAAGGAGGACTGGCTAAAATGAAAGATATCCTGGCGCGGATAAGCCAAACCTTCGGACCTTCGGGAAGGGAAGAACAAATCCGCTCCCAGCTTATTAAAGAATTGACTGCCCTGGATAGGGATCTGCAGCTTAAAACCGATGCCCTGGGCAATCTGATCGCCACCAAGCCGGGGGGCGAAAAACGCTTGCTCCTGGCCGCCCATATGGATGAAATAGCCCTTCTGGTAACCCATATTGATGACCATGGTTTTCTCCGTTTTGCCCCCGTTGGAGGCCATGATCCCAAGATACTTTTGGGAGCAAAGGTTGTCTTTGCCAATGGGACAGCCGGTACTATCGGCAGGGAGAAGCTCAAGGATAAGGAAGACTTGAAAATGGATAAGCTCTTTATTGACATTGGCGCTGCTTCCAGGGCAGAGGCAGAGGAAAACTGTCCTATCGGAAGCATGGCCGTCTTTGCTCCCCATTTTTCCCCTCAAGGCAACTGCATTATCGGCAAAGCCCTGGATAACCGGGCCGGATGTACCTTGCTCCTGGAAGTTATTCGAAACCTTCCTGCAGTAGATTACCAAATTGATTTTGTTTTCACAGTACAGGAGGAAGTGGGTCTGCGGGGAGCCCGGACGGCTGCCTATCAACTGCAACCCGATTTGGCCATAGCCGTCGATGTGACCTGTACCGGAGATACACCTGAAGCACCGGTCATGGCCGTAGAATTAGGTAAAGGCCCGGCGATTAAAGTAAAGGACAGGTCCCTGATCAGTCATCCCCAGGTCAAGAACCGCTTGGAAGAAACGGCAAAGTTACTTGGTATTCCCTATCAATTAGAGATCCTGGAAAGGGGTGGTACCGATGCCGGCTCTATTCATCTTGCCAGAGAAGGGATCCCGTCGGGAGTAATTTCCCTTCCCGCCCGGTACGTGCACAGCCCGGCCGAAATCATCGATTACCGAGACTTGAAAAACGCTGCCCTGCTTTTATGTAGCTTTTTACAACACAAGGATTTATTTCCGGCTCTATAAGGGCCCAGCAAGATAAATTCCTATTTCCAGGATGATTTTCTTCCCGGGAGAAGGAAATACTTTGCCCGAAGGCGAATATCTGATCTCCTAGGGATGCAGAAAGCGAAACACAACAAGGGGGAGATATTGTGAAAGAGTATGATATTCGGCAATTACGTAATGTGGGTCTGATCTCCCACGGCGGTGCCGGCAAAACAACCTTGACGGAAACAATGCTTTTTGATTCCGGGGCAATAGAACGACTGGGCCGTGTGGATGACGGTTCTTCTGTAGTTGATTATGACCCGGATGAGATAAAGAGAAAAATTACTATTAATGCCACCCTGGCCCCCTGCCACTGGCAGAATCACAAAATTAATCTGGTCGATACCCCCGGATACGCCGATTTTGTTGGTGATGTAAAGGGTACCCTCCGGGTGGTAGATGGGGCGGTTGTCGTTGTCTGCGCTGTTTCAGGGGTTGAAGTACAAACGGAAAGGGTATGGCAGTATGCCGACCGGTATGATTTACCCCGTTTAGTATACATAAACAAGTTGGACCGGGAAAACGCAAATTTTGCCAAAGCCCTTACCCAGGTTCAAGAACAATTATCGAACAAGGCAGTGGCCCTGCAGCTCCCCATAGGCAGTGAGGCAGATTTCCGCGGGGTTATAGACCTGGTAAACATGAAGGCCCTTCTTTATGATCAGAAAAAAGGCAAGGACTTCACCGTTGCGGAAATACCGGCTGAGCTGCAAGATGAAGCAGAATCATACCGGGAAAAACTAATCGAAGCCGTAGCCGAAACCGATGACGAGCTGGTGATGAAATACCTGGATGGTGAACCCCTGACCAGCGAAGAGATTACTACCGGACTCCGGGTCGGTACCCTTGCCGGCAGCATTGTTCCTGTACTCTGCGGTTCCGCCTTGACCAATATTGGAGTACAACCTTTACTGGATGCTATTATTGCCTGTCTCCCTTCTCCCCAGGATGCCGCAGCTATTGCTGGTACCGATGTCAAAACAGGGGAAGAGATTACCATTGAGCCCAGCAAAGATGCCCCCCTGGCGGCCCTTGTGTTTAAAACCATGGCCGACCCCTATGTGGGAAAGCTGACCTACTTCCGCGTGTATTCTGGAGTATTTAACTCTGATACCCAAGTATACAACGTAACCAAGGAAAAAATGGAACGGGTCGGACAACTCTTTATCCCCCGGGGTAAACAGCAGGAAGGCGTAGAACGTATTGTTGCCGGTGATATTGGGGCCGTGGCCAAACTCCAGGAAACCAGTACCGGAGATAGTATTGGAGAAAAAGACAAACCCATACTGTTGCCGCCCATTGAATTTCCCAAACCCTCTTATTCTGTAGCCCTCTTTGCCAAATCTAAAGGAGATGAGGACAAACTGGGCACGGGGCTGGCCAGACTTGTGGAAGAGGACCCCACCCTGACAGTGGAGAAGAATGTTGAAACAAGGGAACTTCTTCTCTCCGGCATGGGCGATGTTCACCTGGATGTAACCATAGACCGCTTAAAGCGGAAATTTGGTGTTTACGTGGAAACACAAACGCCGAAGATTCCCTACCGGGAAACTATCCGTAAAGCAGTCAAGGTAGAAGGTAAGCACAAGAAACAAACAGGCGGGCACGGTCAATACGGTCATGTTTGGATTGAAATGGAACCCCTGCAGGAAGGGGAAGGGTTTATCTTCGAAGAAAGTATATTCGGTGGTGCTGTACCTAAACAGTACATCCCCGCTGTAGAAAAGGGCATACGGGAAGCCATGCAGGAAGGAGTTCTGGCCGGTTACCCCGTTGTCGACTTTAAAGTTAACCTTTATGATGGTTCTTACCATACCGTCGATTCCTCGGAAATGGCTTTTAAGATCGCTGCCATTCAAGCATTTAAAAAAGGAATGGAACAAACCCAACCGGTACTGCTGGAGCCCATTATGAACCTCGAGGTTCTGGTCCCCGAGGCTTATATGGGTGACGTAATCGGAGATCTGAATTCTAAACGGGGCCGCATTTTGGGAATGGAACCCCAGGGCGGACTGCAACTGGTCAAGGCCCAGGTCCCCCTGGCGGAACTATCCAAATATGCCATCGATCTCCGCTCCCTTACCCAGGCCGGGGCAGCTTTGTAATGTCCTTCGACCACTATGAAGAGGTACCGGCTCGGGCGGCCGAGGCG
>DUVO01000219.1 GCA_012841005.1 Bacillota bacterium
CTACTGTTCTTTATCAGCTCAGCAAAAACTGTCGCTTTTAAGCTCGCCCCTCCTACCAGGGCGCCATCAACATCGGGCTGCTGCAAAAAAGCCCTGACATTATCGGGTTTGACGCTGCCACCGTACTGGATCCTTACGGCTTCCGCCTTCTCTTTTCCATAATGGTCCTCCAGGAGCTTCCGGATAAAATGGGCAACCCTTTGAGCATCGTCGGCTGTGGAAGCCTTCCCTGTCCCGATGGCCCAGACCGGCTCATAGGCAAGGACCAGCTGGGACACTTCTGCACCGGAAACCTCCGCCAGGGCAGTTTCCAACTGCCTCTTCACAACTGCTTCCGTTTGCCCTGCCTCCCGTTCTTCCAGCAGTTCTCCCACACATAAAATTGGTTTTAGCCCTTCGTCCAGAGCAGCCCTGACCTTTTTGGCCACTTCACCATCGGTTTCACCAAAGACATGCCGCCGCTCCGAATGACCGATTATCACATATTCACATCCACAGGCCTTTAACATTCCGGGGGATACCTCTCCTGTGTAGGCTCCTTCCCTTTCCCAATAGAGATTTTGGGCCCCCAGCACCATATCAGTGCCGCAAAGCTCAGAACCTACAGGAAGAAGGGCAGGATAGGGAGGACAAATCACCACCTCTATATCTTCGAGGGCACCGACCTGTTTTTTCAGCTCACTGACCAGTTCCACTCCTTCCCGGGGGGTCTTGTTCATCTTCCAGTTGGCACCGATTACCGTCTTACGCATTCCCTTCACCATCCTTTCCCCTTGCCCCGGGCGAACATTCCCTGGCATCCTCGTCCAGCAAGGCTGCCACTCCGGGCAGTTCCCTGCCTTCTAAAAACTCCAGGGAAGCTCCTCCGCCAGTTGAGACATGGGTCATGGCCCCAGCCAGGCCTAATTTTTTCACTGCCGCCGCCGAATCGCCTCCGCCGATGATGGTAATCCCCTGGCATTTGGCCATGGCCTCGGCGACAGAACGGGTTCCAGCCGCAAAGGGCTCAAGTTCAAAGACTCCCATGGGACCGTTCCAAATTACCGTACCGGCCCCGGCGATGACCTGCCCGTACCTTGCCCTGGTTTTGGGACCGATATCAACTCCCATCAGTCCCGGGGGTATTTCCGTCACTGCTACTGTCTGGTGGGCGGCATCACTGCTCAAATCTGTTGCCACCACATCCTCCGGCAGGAACAAGTCCACACCCCGTTCGGCAGCCCGGGCCATAATATCCCTGGCCAGATCCAATTTGTCTGCTTCCAAGAGGGAATTGCCAATACCATGACCCTGGGCCTTTAAGAAAGTATAGGCCATACCCCCGCCGATAAGGAGGGCATCAACCTTGGGCAATAAATTGGTAATCACCTTTATCTTGTCCGATACCTTTGCCCCTCCCAATACGGCCACAAAGGGCCGTTGGGGATCCGCCAGGGCCCTGCCCAGCATATCGATTTCCTTTTCCAGGAGAAAACCGGCCACAGCCGGCAGGTAAGCAGCCACACCGGCAGTAGACCCATGGGCTCTATGGGCTGTGCCGAAGGCATCGTTCACAAAAATATCGGCCAACCGGGACAGGGCCTTGGCAAACTCCGGATCGTTTTTCTCCTCTCCCGGGTAAAAGCGGACATTTTCTAAAAGGAGAATCTCTCCCGGTTCTAAAGCGGCACAGGCCTTCTCAACCTCAGGGCCAATACATTCATCGACCTTTGCGATTTCCTGCTGCAGCAAATCAGACAGGCACCGGGCAACCTGGTCTAACCGTAAATCTTCTACTACCCTACCCTTGGGACGACCGAGGTGAGAAATAAGAATAATCTTCGCCCCTTGTTCCTGTAAAAAGCGAATTGTTGGCAGGGCAGCCTTGATCCTGGTACTATCGGCTACAGTCCCGTCGTCGGCAAGGGGAACGTTGAAGTCAACCCTGACCAGCACTCTTTTGCCCCTGACTTCAATATCCCTGATGGTTTTCTTCACCTTTTCTACCTCCGCCTTTAATAATGAGTGGTATATGTTTCCATACCTGTAATGTTACACTACTCCTGCCCGTTAGTCCAGGGATAGTTGGATAGGGAAGTAAAGGGCTGGCAATTTCCCATATCCAACTATTAAACTTCCGCGTCAACTTAACAGGAAGGATCAGGACGGGAGGATGCCTAGAGGCCCCGCTCCGCCAGATAGGCGATCAGATCGCCACACCGGGTTGCATAGGCCCACTCGTTATCATACCAGGAAATCACCTTAACCATTTTCTCTCCCATAGTCATGGTCAAGGGAGCATCTACAATAGAGGAATGGGGATTGCCCCGAAAATCAGCTGAAACCAGTTCTTCTTCCGTAACATCCAGAATGCCCTTCATTCTCCCCGCCGCCGCTTCTTTCAGGGCGGCATTTATGGCAGCAGCCTCGGCGGGCCTTTCTAATTCGGCTACCAGGTCGACTACCGAAACAGTAGGCGTAGGAACCCGCATGGCAAAACCGTTCAATTTACCGTTAAGTTCCGGCAATACCAGACCGACGGCCTTGGCGGCACCGGTAGTAGTGGGTATAATGCTTTCCCCCGCCGCCCTGGCCCGGCGCATATCCTTCTTGTGTACAGCATCGAGGGTAACCTGATCATTGGTATAGGAATGCACGGTCGTCATCAAACCCTGGACGATCCCAAAATTTTCGTGCAGCACCTTGGCCATGGGTGCAAGGCAGTTGGTAGTACAGGAGGCATTGGAAATAACATGATGCTCCCTGGGATTATATTTCTCTTCATTAACCCCCATAACAATGGTAATATCCTCATTTTTGGCCGGAGCAGAAATAATAACCTTCTTGGCACCCGCCTTCAGGTGGTTGGCCGCCTTTTCCCGCTGGGTAAAAAGACCGGTTGCTTCCAGTACCACATCTACGCCGAGATCCCCCCAGGGGTAGTCGAAGGTCTTAATACTTAAGTACTTGATCTCCTTTCCGCCCACGATAATCGCTCCATCCCTTGCCTCCACTTCGACATCCAATACCCCGTACAAAGAATCATACTTTAAGAGATGGGCCAGCATCCTTACATCGCCCAAGTCATTGACTGCCACTACCTCTATCTCAGGGTGGTTTTTCAGCAAACTCCGGATAAATACACGTCCAATTCTCCCGAACCCGTTCACCGCAACCTTAACAGCCATAGTGGGATTCCCTCCTTAATAAGAATATAGCATGGGCTTCACTCCAGCGAATTAACTTCCCTCTCTCCCCCCTTCTGGGACAATAATTTTATCAACTCATTGGCCGCTCCCTGATCGGTAATCAGAATACCGCCAGGTTGGTAAGAAAGAACGGCCAACATAGCTCTAGCCTTGCTCTTGCCTCCGGCAACCGTCACCACATGGGGAATACCGGACACTTCTTCCAAAGACATGCCAATACTGGGTGTATAGTACACAATCTCCCCCTTCTCGTTTAAATAATAACCGAAGGCCTCACCAACCGCCTTCTTCTCCCGTAGTATATCCATCTCAGCCGGGGAAAGTCCCCTGCGCCGGGCCATTACCTCAGCCACGCCGATACTAAACAGGAGAAAAGTGGCAGAATGTATAATGGACAGGACTTCCTTAATCTGCCGTTCCTGGCTCAAGGCTGTAATAGTATCAATACCTACATTATCGGGAACAGGGAGGGGCCGGTATATGCCCCCCAACTTGCGGGCCAATAATGAAGCAATTGTGTTGGCCTGTAGTTCCAGATCTTCCCCCAGGCTGCCCCGGGCAGGTACTACCACCAGATTCCGGGCAGGGTTCGCGGCCGGCAGGTTTCTGGCAACCTCGGCTATTGTGGTCCCACCGGAGACGGCGATTATATCTCCTTCCTGCAAGTTGTCCTGCAGGTAGGCTGCTGCCGCTCGACCCAGATCCATTTTCACCAGCTCTTCCCGGTCCAGATCCCCGGGTACAACTACGACGTGTTCTAAAGCAAAGGCTTTTTTTAGCCCCTCTTCGACGACACTTACTCCCCTTAGTTTATGCATATAGCGGTGCAGATCCCAAAGTAGGGAATTACCTTCATGGGTTAAAACAACGCCCCCGTTGGTATACCTGACAAGTCCTACCTGGCGTAAAAAATCCAATTCCGCCCGCAGCTGCCTTTCTCCCTTGCCAAGACGCTGGGCTAAATTACGCCTCCCAATTGGCTGATAAAGTTGTACTGTTCGTATGATAGTATATCTTTTTTCCAGAACTGCTATCATATCGGGCACTATTTTTTGCTGTATTTGCAGGAGTTTGTCCATCCTAATACCACCTTATAGGGACGATATTTGTCCCACGGTTACCATTTATGTCCCACTACTTCCAAAAAAAGAGGAGAGTTGAAATCCTACTCTTCCTACTCTTCCCCTTTTTATCTATTTTATTCTGGCAAAAATGGATAATTCCTGCTTAATAATAGAGATGTTTTTTAATAGCGCCGGCGGCAGTTGGAAGGTGGAATGCCCAAATCATGTCGGTATTTGGCAACGGTCCGGCGCGAAATCATGATCCCCCGTTCCCGTAAAATATCGGCCAATTTCTGGTCACTATAGGGTTTACTTGGTTCCTCCCTTTCCAGTAGTTCCTGCAACATTCTCTTTATGCTTTCCGATGAAGTACTGGAACCCTCTGTATTCTCCACCCCGCTGGCAAAGAAAAAGCGTAAGGGAAAAACACCACGGGGAGTCTGAATGAACTTGTTACTGGTCGCCCTGCTTACCGTAGACTCATGAACCCCGACTACTTCTGCTACCTGTTTTAAGGTCAATGGCTTCAGGTACCGGACGCCCCGGTCAAAAAAATCCCGCTGGAACTGGACCAGGGTCTCCACAATTTTATAAACTGTTATGCGTCTTTGTTCAATGCTTTTGATCAACCACCGGGCAGAATTAAGTTTTGACTCAATGTAGGCCCTGGCCTGGTCTTCTGCATCCCTGGCCTGGAGAATATTCCGATAATTGGAATTTATTGTGAGACGAGGTGAGGTCACATCACTGACAATGATAACATAATCATCCCCCACCTTTTCTACAACCACATCGGGGACAATGTAAGTGCCCTGGGGTACCGGCCCAAAACGCCGCCCCGGCTTCGGATCGAGGGTGCGGAGAATATCTCCAGCGGCTTGAATTTCCTGCACAGAAACCCCCAGTTCTCCCGCCACCCGCATCAGCCTGCCCTGGGCTAAATCGGGTAGATAAGAATTAATGAGCAACTCCAAAAGGGGATATTCAATGTCCAAAGCCTTAACCTGCAGCAACAGGCATTCCTTTAGATCCGCCGCTCCCACCCCCGGCGGGTCAAAGGTCTTGATTATCTCCAGGACTTCCCTTACTTCCCCTTCGGTAACCCCCTGGAGCCGGGCCAGCTCTGCCGGGGAACAGGTCAGATAACCATTTTCATCCAGGTTGCCGAGAATAAACTCACCAAGCTGCTGCTTGGGTCCATCCTTTACATTCAAGTGTAACTGCCAGAGCAAATGTTCATACAAGGTCGATTCCCGGGAAAGGAAATGCTCAAAGGAATACTCCGGATTCCAGGTCCCTCCGGCAGCACTCCTGTTAATATAGCCCAAATCACTGGTGTCGGCAAAATACTCCTGCCAATCCAGGTCATAGGGTTCCTCTTCCCCGGCAGCAGCACCATCGTCTGTTGTGCCATTTTCCATCTCAAGAAGGGGATTTTCCAGCAATTCTTGTTCTATATATTCTGAAAGCTCCAGGGCAGATAGCTGTAATACGGTGATGGCCTGCCTAAGTTCGGGTGTCATTATCAACCTTTGACTTTGTTCGATATTAAGGCGGAAGGCCATCCGCATAATACTCTCCACCTCCTGAACAAAAGAAGTACTGCCTTACCAGAGTTATCTTTTAATCTTTATTTCGACAGTACTCCCGAAAAACCCTTCCGGGTAGAATTATCTATTTTAATAATATGCCTGGTGAGCAAAAAGAGAACAGGAGCCCAGGGACAGAAAGACAAAACAGGATACCTGCAAGACCATCATTGCTCGTCGGCGGTAGGCCTCCCGGCCAAAGGCATTTCGTCGTGGAGAAAACCCCGTACCCGCTTGTAAAGCAGGAAAGTAATAGTGGAGGTTAGCACACCTTTGACCAAGTTAAAGGGAAGAACCATCCCGAGCATCATTGGTACCACCTGGTCTGGGGCCAGGTGAACACCATACAGTGGAAAAAGGACAAATAAATTGAGGGGAAGCATTACCAACCCCATGGCAACACTGCCGCCCAACAATGCCAGAACAGCACCCTTTTTCGATTTCATCCTTTGGTATATATAACCCGCAGCAAAAACCATGCTGCTCCCGGCAAAAAAATTGCCCAGAACTCCCACGGGGTTACCCCGGCCGGAAAGGGTAAGATAGAGCAGGTTTTTCAATAATTGGATCAATACGCCCACCCACGGCCCCATGGCAAAGGTTCCCAGGAGGGCAGGCAATTCGCTGCCATCGTATTTCAGAAAATCCGGAAAGGGTGGAAGGGGAAATTCAATGAGCATGATCACAAAGGCCATCCCAGCCAGAATGCCAACCCGCACCATCTTCGCTATTGTCACCGGCAAATTCCTCCTCTTTACCTACTAAAACCCCCCTCGCAAACAAAGAGAACCCCCCCGAAAACCTCAGGGGGGGCAATAGTAAACACCCAAATAACTCACCTTCTCCCATCCAGACTCTTACTGTCGGCCCCGGAATCGCACCGGGTCGGCCAACCGGTATGGTTGGTTCGCGGGCTTACCCGTTAGGGAACACCGCCGGTGGGGAATTGCACCCCGCCCCGAAGGTTTTAGCAGGTATTATTTTTCTTTATCATACCACATTCACAGGAGTGAGACAAGAAGGAAAGACGGTCCAAAGCAATGATTACCCCTTATTTACCCCCTCTCCCCTCCGCAAACCGTCGGCTATTGCTTCCAGCCGGCGGAGGCGGTGATTCACCCCCGATTTCCCCAATTTTGGTTTAAGGAGCTGCCCCAGTTCCTTAAGGCTCAGATCGGGGTTCTCAAGTCTTGCCCGGGCCACTTCCCGTAACCCGGAAGGGAGACTGTCAAGACCGATGGTTCGCTCCAGATACCTGATCTTGTCAACCTGCCGCAGGGCCGCTTCTACAATCTTTCCGAGATTGGCCGTATCACAATTTACCAGCCGGTTAATATTATTGCGCACGTCTTTATAGACACGAATGTTTTCAAATTCCAGCAAAGCCCTATGGGCACCAACAACACTGAGGAAACGCACCACCTGTTCCCCTTCTTTTAAGTAAACAACAAATTTACCTTTGCGCCGCAGTACCCTTGCCTGTAGATCGTAGTACTCCATTACCCCTGCTATTTTTGCCGACACTTCCCGGCCCGGAACAACTATTTCCAGGTGGTAACCCCTTTCCGGGTTGGTAATAGAACCACCGGCCAGAAAAGCACCCCGC
>DUVO01000140.1 GCA_012841005.1 Bacillota bacterium
AATAACCTGTATGTTGAGGCCTATCTCCAAAAGCAGGCTTTGGCCATAGTAGTTTCCCCCCAAAACAAAGAGTATCCCCACCAGGTACCCCAAAAGCAGATTCCGGGGGAACTGCCAGGTAGCAAAGGGCGGTAAGCCGGGTACCTCCTGCCCCAATTTTCCCAGGACCAGGCGGGCGACAGAAAAATTTATGAAGGTGGCAAAGACGCTTCCCAAAAGGAGGGTCGCCGGCAGGAGATAACGGAACATCTCCACCATTTCCAGGTAATACTCTTCCATCCGGTCCAGCTGCCCTTCGGGAAGCCCCAGCCCCCGGTAGATTTCTAAAGCCTGGGAGCTCGATTCGGCCAGCATGGTCTGCCCCGCTGTAAGGGGATTGACACCAAAAACCAGCAGGGTGAGGAGAAACAACAGCAATGTGGAAGCCAGGACCGTGAGCGTCCCCACCCCCAGGGTTTTAGCCGGAGGCCATTTTTCCCGGAAACAGTAACCCAGGGCGATCCCCAGGAAACCCAGCCAGATCACCAGGGACCCGACGGTTAGGGGATGGGTAAGGATGCTGGTGATAAAGGCGGCCGTCACCATGGCCAGTATACTGCTCTTTAGTCCATGCCGGACCCCCAGTACCGTTATGGGCACCGGCCAGATAAAAAGGGTTATCATCCCCAACAGGGGAAGGTAGATTGTCGGCAATAGCAGAATAACCGTAAGGGCAGCCAACATGGCCGCCTCCACCATTGATCTGGTTTTTTCCTTTGCTGCCAAACTCTTCACCTCTTCATCCCGGCCAGGTAATCCAAAAAGGCGGAGAGGTCACCGTACCATTTCTCCACCTCATGCTCAGCCTCGACATTGGTTTTGACCTGCTGGAGAATTTTCTTCTCCAGGCGGGCAAAACTCAAACCCAGGCGGCGGGTGAGGACACAAAGGGTAATTATGATACCGGCCAGGGCTTCTAAAATCTTTTCTTCACTTCCCTGCAGCATCGCCTTAAATAAGAAAGAAGTTTGCTCCAGTATTTGGGTTTTCAGCCATTCTATTGTCCGGATATTGCGGGCAAGGTCAAATTCTCCTTGCGGGGTGCTGTGCGGCACAATTAACCCCTCCATTTACAGCCTGATAAAAAAACCGGCACCTATTCCAGCTCGTTTCTCAACAGTCTGGTACCGCTACACTATTCTGCGCCGGTGGCAAGATCTCCTGCCCCTGGCAGCAGTTCCCAGAGCCTACCCCAATTATTGATTTTCCCTTTCCGCCGCCAGCTCTGCCTGTACCGCCAGGGCACATTCGATCCGCTTTTTACTCAGCTCACAGCCCAGGGGGTAGGGGGTCAGGAGGTCACCGGTAAAAAGATGGTTGTTGGCATGGCAGCCGCCGCTGCAGTAAAAGCGGGCCCAACAGGAGGAACAATCCCCTTTGTTGTAGACATGGGCTTCTTTAAACCGGCGGCTGATCCCGGGTTTTAAGATCCCCTGGTAGACATTACCCAGTAAAAACTCTGTTCTCCCCACGAACTGGTGACAGGGATAAAGCTCTCCCGCCGGGGCAACGGCAAAATACTCATGGCCGGCACCGCAGCCGCTGATCCGCTTGTACAGGCAGGGTCCCTGGTTGAAGTAAACCTCAAAATGATAATAGCGGAAGGGCCTTCCCTCCCGGTGCCGCCCAATGTAAGCCTGGGCCAGGGCCTCATATTCGGCGAAGATGGCCGGCAGGTCGTCCCTGGTCAGGGCATACCCCCCCTGTTTTGCCACCACCGGTTCCAAGGAGAGGTAAGAGAACCCCAGGTCGGCCAGGTGGAGCACATCCCGGGAAAAATCCAGGTTGTAGTGGGTATAAGTGCCCCTGATAATGCAATCTTCCGGCGGGCGAGAAGCGGCCATGGCCTGCAGCCGGGGAAGGATATGCTCGTAGGAACCCCTTCCCCCGGGGAAGGGCCGCATCCGGTCATGGATCTGGGGCCGCCCGTCTATGCTGAGGACGACACTGATTCTATTATCATTGAGAAAGGAACGGGCTTCCTCGTCCAGGAGCACGCCGTTGGTGGTCAGGGTGAATTTGAATTCCTTCCCCCTTTTCGCCCCCTCTTCCCGGGCATACCGGACCACTTCCTTCACCACGGTCAGATTCAAAAGGGGTTCCCCGCCAAAGAAATCGATCTCGCACAGGGGGCGGGGGCCGGAATTGTTCAGGAGAAAATCTACTGCCCGCCGGCCCACTTCGGCGTTCATCAGGCCCCGGTCACCGCCATAGCCACCGGTCTCACCGAAGCAATAGCGGCAGCGCAGGTTGCAGTCGTGGGCCACGTGAAGGCAAAGGGCCTTCACCTGTGGTTCTTCAGGCCAGAGGTCTTCCGGCAGGGGAGGAGCGGCACTGTAAAGGAGTCCCTCCCGGCACAAATCGTCCAATTCCACCAGGGCTTCTTCAACCGCTGCCCGGGGAAAACGCCCCTGGAGACGGGTGAGAATTTGTTCCCTTTCCTCCTCTTTATAGTATTCCAAGACTGCCCAGGTGACATCGTCCACCTGGTGCAGTGCCCCGCTGTTTACATCTACTACCAATTTAGTATTCCCCAGGCTAAATCTATGAATCGCAGGCTCAGGAATCATATCTTCACCTCACAAAAAGAGTAGAGCCCCGGGTGGCTGGTCCACACAGGGCCTGCGCCTGCTTTTTTACTTGCGGGTTTGGTTGGCACAGGGTTGATTGCTGACGGTTAAAGAGGTCTTACAGGCCGATTGGCAGGAATTCTGACAGGCACCACAGCCGCCGCTTGTGAGGGTATCCTGCAAAGTTCCTGTGGTAATGGTTCGGATATGGGTTTTCTTAGTGATCATCTCAAATCCACTCCTTTCGAAAAATTCCGCTTCCCCCTATTATCTTTATGTATCCCCCGGGGTTTAAGTCCGGCAGGATTGCGATCGCATGGGTCCTCCATATTGTTGTTGCCGGAAGTACCCCTCCACAGCAGGAGACAACAGACCTACTGAACGAGCTCGGCTCCTTCGGGCAGCGACACAACTCGCCCCTTCGAGG
>DUVO01000076.1 GCA_012841005.1 Bacillota bacterium
AGACCCTTACAGTATGGAATATATCAAGGCCTACCGGGAGGGGAAGCTGGCGAAGACATAAAGGAATGCTGAACCAACTCTGACGGTGTAAGGGGGTGGTGGGGCAGGGAAAAGTCATTATTATCGGCTCCCCGGTATTGATAGGTAAGTAGAAACTCACAATTGAAGGGCAAAGAGGAGAAAAACCAATTAAGGGGAGGTTAAGCCGTGGATAACAGGTTCATCCTTGTGATTGATGAGGGAACTACAGGGACCAGAGCGGTTATCTTCAACCGGGAAGCCAAAATTGTCGGCTCCGCCTATGAGGAATTTACCCAGTACACCCCGGCTCCCGACAGGGTTGAGCACGACGCCCTGGAGATTTGGGAGAAGACGGTAAAGATGATGAAGCTGGCCTTGGAAAAGGCAGGACTCAAGGCTGAAGATATTGCTGCCATCGGGATTACCAACCAGCGGGCAACCACCGTTGTCTGGGACAGGAACACCGGCCAACCCATCTGCCCGGCCATTGTCTGGCAGGATACCCGGACGGCAAAAACCTGTGCCGAGATCAATGCCACCCCATGGGGCGAGAAGGCCAGGTTATCCACAGGCTGGACGGTGGCTCCAGTTTATTCTTCCCTGATGTTAAAGTGGATCTTCGAGAATGTGGCGGGTGCCCAGGAAAAGGCAGAACAGGGGGATCTTCTCTTTGGCACCATCGATACCTGGCTCATCTGGAAATTAACCGGCGGCAAAATCCATGCCATCAGTTATTCCAATGCCTCCGTTACCGGCAGTCTTGACCTCAAAACCCTGACCTGGAATGAAGAGTGGCTGAACTATCTGGGTGTTCCGGTAAACATTTTCCCGGAGGTTAGGGAGGATAGCGGGGACTTTGGCGTCACTGCCGGGGACCTGCTGGGGGCGGAAATCCCCATCAGGGGGGCTATTGCCGATCAGCATGCCGCCCTCTACGCCCAGGGCTGTATGGAGCCGGGGACGGTCAAGTGCACCCACGGTACCGGAACTTTTCTGGATATGAACATCGGTTCTAAACCTACTGTTTCCAACTACGGTTTGAACAGTATCATTGCCTGGCGCATGAAGGGCAAGACTACCTACGGCCTGGAAGGTTATGCCAGCGTCACCGGGGCGGCCGTCCAGTGGCTGCGCGACGGGGCGGAACTAATTAAGAATTCCCAGGAAACAGAGGCCCTGGCCCTTTCGGTTCCCTCCAGCGACGGCGTGTATTTTGTTCCGGCCCTGGCCGGCCTTGACAGTCCTTACTGGGACGCCTTTGCCAGGGGGACCATCATCGGAATAACCAGGGGGACCAAACGGGCTCACCTGGTGCGGGCCACTTTGGAGGCCATTGTATACCGGACAAGGGACTTTCTGGAGGCAATGCGCAAGGATTCCGGAGTTGACATCAAGTCGGTTAAGGTGGATGGGGGGGCAGCAGCCAATAATTTCCTCCTTCAGTTCCAGGCCGATCTCCTCAACTGTGAAGTGGAAAGGCCCCTTTCCGTGGAAGCGACCAGCCTCGGTGCCGCCTTTATGGCCGGCCTTGCCGCCGGTTACTGGAAATCGGAAGAGGAGCTTCTTCAGCTCAGGGAAGTGGACCGGGTTTTTTATCCCCAAATGGGAGAAAAGGAGCGGGAAAGGCTCTATTCCCAATGGCTGGAGGCCGTGGAGCGGTCTGCTGGATGGGCGAAGGGTTGAGTTTTCCCGGAAAACCGGAGGATTCCCCTTCTATTGTTCGGTGTCTAATTGATTGAGAATAAAGAAGCTGACCAAAAGGGAGGAAGACCAGATGGAGAAATTAACATCCCGGGAGCGGGTCCGCCTGGCCATCGATCACCAGGAACCGGACCGGGTCCCCATAGACATGGTCCCGATGGTGCAAACTTATATCAACCTAAAAAAATACCTGGGGATCGAGGTAGAAGAAGAACTGAACCCCGGGAGCTGGACCAACGTACCGGTCCACCCGGTGGTGATGGACCGGCTGGGCCTGGACATTGTCCATGTTGGCCCCGGGAAACCGAAGAACTGGACCCCCCGGACCTTCCCCGATGGCTCCGTGGAAGATGAATGGGGTGTCAGGCGCAAAGTGGTCTGGCACGGCACCAGCTATTACAACGAAATAGTTTACCAACCTCTGGTCGATGCCACCATAGACGACCTGGCCGATTATCCCTGGCCCGATCCCGATGATCCGGGGCGGGTGGAAGGCCTGGCCGAAAGGGTAAAGAAGATATATGAGCAGACATATTACGCCATTATGGCCCGCTTCGGCGGCAGTGTCAATGACGGTTGCTGGTATATGCGGGGCCAGGAACAGTGGCTCATGGATTATGTCTTGAACCAGGATTTTGTGGAGACCATGTTGGATAAAATGCTGGATATAACCATCCGGATCAATGAGAACT
>DUVO01000093.1 GCA_012841005.1 Bacillota bacterium
AACGGCTACTGCTACCTTCACCGCTCGGGACTTTCACCCTAGAGACAGCGCCCATGCCGGGCGCACCGAAAAGGAGCCTTTAGAGAAGTGAGACGAGCAAAATCTACCCATCTCCCTTCTCATATGCACTGCCGAAGCTCCAACGGTGCATAACCGCACTCCTTGAGTAATTACGGCTCGTAATCCAGTTTGTCCTGCAGGCGGAAAGCCAGTACCATCAAGCGGTCTGCCAGGTGCTCATTTTCCAGTATGATGTGATCCGGCACCCGAATATCTACAGGAGCAAAATTCCAGATGGCCTTGACACCGGCATTTACCAACCGCTCCGCCACCTCTTGCGCCGCTTCCTTGGGTACGGTTATGATGCCAATGGAAATATCATTATTGGCCACAAAATCATCCAGCTCATCGATATCCCTTATCTCCACATCATTGATACGCATGCCGATTAGCCTGGGATTGATATCGAACAAGGCCTTCAGGTAAAAGCCCCGCTTGGCAAAATTGGGATAGTTGGCCAGGGCCTGGCCCAAGTTGCCGGCACCAACTAAAATCATGTTGTATTGATATTCCAGACCAATAATCCTGCCAATTTCGTTGTAGAGATCCTCAACTCGGTAACCGTAACCCTGCTGCCCAAATTCACCAAAGTGGTTCAGGTCCTGACGCAGCTGGGAAGCAGAAATGCCCATCATCCGGGCCAGTTTCTGGGACGAGATCCGCTCAACCTTCATCTCAACCAGTTCGCCCAAATAACGGTAATACTTGGGTAATCTCTTTATAACAACCATGGGCACATGATCATAAAAAGGTCGTCCATTTCGCGCCATACCCTTCACCCCCCGCATTTTTCGTTGTTTCCAGGTCGCCAACACCTATTATCCTTAGTACTATACATTGCTATAATAAAAGATTACCGTATTCAACTACCCAGTGTCAAGAACACACGAACCCAACGCACAATGAAATTTTGTCATAAATTTATCAATTAGTGTGCTTCTATAGTACCACAGATAACAGGCTGTGTAAAGCAAAATATTCCCCATTTTTCCTGTCATTATGAAATTAAGGAAGTTTTCCCATCCTATCTGGTAAAAAGCGAGAGTATTCTACCCAAAGGAACTACAATTAGTTTTTTTAGACATCCCCGTTCCCCAGGTCTTTGCCACTTAATTGACAATGTATAGTACGCAGGATCATAAAAGGGAGCCTCGCGGCTCCCTGCCACCAAACTTTTACATCCCTTATTCTTCGCCCAAATACACCTTTCTCACCTCATCCCGGACCAGGAGTTCCTTCCCGGTACCCGACAGCACTATCCTTCCCGTCTCCAGGACATAGCCATAGTCAGCCAGCTGGAGGGCGGCCCGGGCATTTTGCTCAATAAGCAGGATGGTTTTCCCTTCACTATGGATCTCCTTGATGATATTGAAGATTTCCTGAACCAGCAACGGCGCCAGCCCCAGGGAAGGCTCGTCCATCATCAGCAGGGTAGGGTTGGCCATGAGGGCCCGGCCGACGGCCAGCATCTGCTGCTCGCCCCCGGAAAGGGTCCCCGCCAGCTGGCCCTTCCTTTCCTTGAGGCGGGGAAAAAGGCTGAAAACCCAGTCCAGGTCCCTCTTCACACCAGAATTCTTCCGGGTGTAGGCCCCCAAATACAGGTTTTCCAGAACAGTCAGATCGGGAAAAACCCGCCTTCCCTCCGGGACCATAGTGATCCCCTTTTGCACAATCTGGGTGGTAGGAGCCCGGGTAATATCCTCCCCCTGAAAGGTAATAGAACCGGCAGCAGCCTTTACCAGCCCGCAAATAGCCCTTAGGGTAGTGCTCTTACCAGCTCCATTGGCACCAATCAGGGTGATAATTTTATTGGCGGGCACCTCCAGGGAAATTCCCTCCAGGGCATGGATACCGCCATAGTATACATGCAGATCCGCGATATTAAGCACCAGTCTCCACCCCCAGATAGGCAGTGACTACCTTTTGATTCTTCTGGATCTCAGCAGGGCTGCCTTCGGCAATGGTCAGGCCGTAATCCAAGACCAGAATTCGCTCACAAATCCCCATTACCACCCGCATGTGATGTTCAATGAGGAGGATAGTCAGGTCAAAATCCTTCCTTATTTGCCGGATAAAATCCATCAATTCCCTTGCCTCCGCCGGGTTCATGCCTGCCGCCGGTTCATCCAAAAGGAGGAGTTTCGGTTTTGTGGCCAGGGCCCGGACAATCTCAAGCCGGCGCTGCTGCCCGTAAGGAAGGGAGCTGGCCTGTTCCTGGGCCAGATGGGCCAACCCGACTGCTTCCAGAAGGGACTGGGAATAGGCAACCATTTCCCTTCCTTCTGCCCCGTACCTTCCCCACCTGATTACCGCCTCCAGGGGATTGGAACGAAGGCGGAGATGATTGGCGACCAGAACGTTTTCTAAAACACTTAAACTGCCAAAAAGGCGGATATTCTGAAAGGTGCGGGCAATACCGCAGCGGGTGATCAGGTCCGGGCGCAGACCGGTGATATCTTTACCGTTAAAAACAATGCGTCCTTCTGTAGGCTTGTACACGCCGGTAATTAGGTTAAAAACCGTCGTCTTCCCGGCTCCATTGGGTCCAATCAGACCGACCAGTTCACCGGGCGCAAGGGACAGGTTAAAATCAGAGAGGGCTGTTAAACCGCCAAACTTTTTCCCTACACCCTCCAACTCTAAAAGGCTCATATTTCAACACCCCTTTCGGGGCTGCTATCCTTTTGGCCCAGCAGGCGTTCCCAGGATAATTCCCTCTGCCCCATTATCCCCTCCCGGTAGAAGAGGACCACCAGGATCAGGAGGAGGGAGAAGATTACCATCCGCATCCCCGGTATTCCCGGCAGGGAAATAAAACCTAAATTCATGGGAGCCTCGACACCCCGCAGCACTTCCTTGAGGATGGTAACGATGGTTGCTGCAATAACCGTTCCCGTTATACTGCCCATACCGCCCAATACAACCATCAGGAGTATCTCGAAGGTAAGGGTGAAACGAAACATGTTCGGTTCGATGGTAGTCAAAAGGCTGGCCTGGAAACCGCCGCCAATGCCGGCCAGAAAGGCAGCCAGGGTAAAGGCCAGCATTTTATGCCGGCTGAGGCCGATGCCCATGGCCTCAGCCGCAATCTCGTCCTCCCGGATGGCCTTAAAGGCCCGTCCATAGCTGGAATGAATGAGGCGGGTCATAACAAATATGGTAAGGAGGGCAAAACCCCAGCTCCACCACAGGTTGGTGTAGGCCGGTATCCCTTTCAAGCCCAGGGCTCCATTGGTCACAGACCGGATATTGGTAATTACAATCCGGATGATCTCAGAAAAACCAAGGGTGGCTATGGCCAGGTAATCCCCCCTGAGGCGCAGGACCGGTGCTCCGATGAGGACACCCATCAGGGCACTTAACAAACCGCCAAGCAAGAGGGCCGCCAGGAAGGGCAGTTGAATCTGATCCAGGGGCGAAACCAGGGGCATCATAAAAAAGTTCATTTGCTTGATGGCCGGCGGCATCATTAAAAGGGTAGTGGTATAGGCACCCACTGCCATAAAGCCGGCATGTCCCAGGGAAAACTGGCCGGTAAAACCGTTTATTAAATTCAGGCTCAACCCCAGGCCAATATTAATCCCGATGAGATTTAAAATCCGCACCTGATACGGATTGAAATGCCCACCGGCCCAGTATATGAATAAAACCAAAGACAGGATTACTCCCCCTGTCAGTAAGAGACCCCACCGATTGGGCTGCTTTCGATATGCTTTTGCCACTGTAGAGTAAAAACCGGGTGGTTGCAAAGCTATTCTTCCCATTTTCTTACACCTTCTCTGCTATTTTTTCCCCTAAAAGTCCAGTAGGCCGGAAAAGAAGGGTTATAATAAGAATAACAAAGGCAAAGGCATCGCGATAACCGGCCAGATCGGGGAAAAAGGCTACCAGCATTATTTCTCCAATTCCCAACAGGAACCCCCCCAGGACCGCACCGGGGATATTGCCGATGCCGCCAAAAACAGCGGCAATAAAACACTTCAAACCGGGCATAACCCCGATGAGGGGATGAATCTGGGGATAACGCAGGGCCCACATAATCCCCCCCACAGCGGCCAGGGTAGAGCCGGTGCTAAAGGTAAAACTAATAACCCTGTCGACATCGATACCCATCAATCTTGCCGTATCATAATCCCGGGATACAGCCCGCATGGCCATGCCCGTTTTCGTCCTGTATACCAGATAGGAAAGGACCAAGAGCAGAATTATGGTCACCGCCGGTATCACCAGGGCCAGGGTCATTATGGAAACCCCGCCGATATCATGGGTTGCTGCCAGCCATTCGGGTCGATACACGGCCTTGGCCCGGCCGCCGAAAACGACAATCCCCAGGTTCTGGAGGAGGAAGGATACTCCAATGGCGGAGATCAGTACCGAAATACGGGGGGAATCCCGCAGGGGCCGGTAGGCGGCCCTTTCAATAGCCATCCCCAGGGCAGCGGTAAGGACAACAGCCAGGACCACCGCCAACCACCAGGGCAGGGTGAAAATTAGCATACCGTAAAAGACCATGTAAGCGGACATCATCAACAGGTCGCCGTGGGCAAAATTGATCAGGCGTAAAATCCCATAGACCATGGTATAGCCAATGGCAATCAGGGCATACAGGCTGCCCACGGAAATGCCATTGGCCAGGTGCTGAAAAAACAAGGATAAACTCATTATTCCACTCCCCTGCTTTTTACCAACCCTCCCCCCACTCC
>DUVO01000058.1 GCA_012841005.1 Bacillota bacterium
AATTGAATGATGGTACACCATGCTCAGCAACATGTGAGGTAGTCCTCTTTATTCCTCCTGGTCAGCAAATTACAGCAAATGTAAGCTTTTCTACTGACGAGGAAAGGTTGATTGCTGAAATCAGTTTCCAGGGGAACCCAAAACCAAAAGATATTCATCTGGACAGCCTGTTCCTGGTCTACGAGAATAACATCCTGGAATTGGTACCGGAAGATGGCGGGACAAAGGGGAACACCCGCACGGTTTACTTCGACCGGTCGGAAGTAGATAACTGGCTGAAGGGACTCGGGGTGCAGGCTGGGATAATTACCCTGACGGTAGGAGGAGATGTAGATACAAATGAGGGTCTTTCCCCCTTCAGTGCCAGCAGTGAATACCTGTTCGACCCACCGGAAACAATGTTCCAGGAGGAATTACTGGAAGGTCTCCTGCCGGGAGCGGGTGAAGGGTTGATGATGGATGGCGGAGGAATGCCCGGGGAGGGTGAGCAACCTCCGGCAGAAGGTGAAGAGCCCCCGGCCGAGGGTGGGCCTGAAAATGAAGATGAACCCGGGGAAGAACCACCGGAAGACGGTGAGGAACCCGGCGATGATGGCGGCGGTGATGATACCGGCGACCAGGATGGAGACGATGATGGCGGCGCTGATGATACCGGCGACCAGGATGGAGACGATGATGACGAACAGGATCCCAGCGGTGGAGAAGAAGCTCTGCCCAGGGAGGATGATGACAATAGCGGAGACCAAGGCGGAGATGAGGGCGAAGACGGTGACGATCCTGAACCCGATCCCGAGGAAGAGGGCGGTTCTGCGGAGACAGGCGGCCCTGGCCAGGAGGGCGATGAGCCTGGGGGAGATGAGGAAGCGCCTGGCGGAGAAGTAGGGGCCGGTGGCGGTCAGCCCGAGGCCGGCCAGGGTGGAAGCGAGCCTGCAGGCCCGGGTGACGCCGGTGATCCCGACGCCCAGGGGGATGAAGGGGGAGAACTCTAGTGGAAGCCCCGGTCATGGAAACGGCGAAAAAGAGAGGCGGTTCTGCGCCTCTTAGGCGGGCGGGCAGGTTCCTCGGCAACACCCTTTTTGCCTGCACCCTGCTGGTCCTGGTGGCCCTGATATTCTCCCTGGCTGCCAGCATGATATCGGGGGGACCCCCTGCAGTCTTTGGCCACCAGATGTATATAGTTTTGAGCGGCAGCATGAGCCCGTCCTTTGGTGCCGGCAGCCTGGCCTTTGTCAGCCCAAGGCCGCCGGAAGCAATAAAAGAAGGTGACATTATTACCTACAGGGGCCTGGGAGAAGGGGAAAAGCTGGTAAGCCACAGGGTCGTGGCGGTGAACGAGGCCGGCGGGGTCATCACCTTTACCACCAAGGGAGATGCCAATGACACCGTCGACCCCAACCCGGTCAAAGGGGAAAACTTGGTGGGGAAAGTAGTGCTGGCGATTCCATATCTCGGCTATATCATGGAGTTTGCCAGGACAAAGCAGGGCCTTCTGGTCCTGGTGGTTATCCCCACATCGGCACTGCTGCTTTGGGAGATTGCCGGCATCTATAAGCACATGCGGGCACAGCGGAAAAAAAGGGCTGTTCCAGGCGAATCCGCGGGGGAAATCGAATCGTAGGCCGGATTATTCCAGGGCAAGAGTGAGGAATAGTAGGATGGGATTTAAGTTGCGCTATGAAAGGGGGTGCTGGTGGAGAAGAAAGAGATGCATGTACGGTAAAGGCCGCTAGGGAAGGAAGGTAGACAGGGGTGTTTTACAGTAGACTGCCCTGCGAAAAGGGCAAACCTGTCGCAAGGCAGGGACGCAAAGCTATAGGGCCTTTCCATATATGGGATGGCAGCCTGGCCGCCGATCAGGAAAAACAATCTTTAATAATTTAATAAGTGGAGGGATTGCAATGAAAGGGAAAGTTTTATTGAGCTTGCTGGTTATTGCCCTGGCG
>DUVO01000045.1 GCA_012841005.1 Bacillota bacterium
GCAACTCCTCCTTTATCTTGCTTATATATATTCTGTCCCCGGGGGTATAAAACAATGCCCTTGTGTCCACAGTTAGCACCGGGGAGGAGGAATTATTCTACCTGGGAAGAATAGTAAAGGATGGATAATTACCATTGCCGGTGGTGAAGGTAAATGACAGAAGGTAGAGGAGGTACGGTTCTCTTTGGCCTCCGCACATTGAAAACGGGGGTTGCGACCGCCCTGGCTGTATTTTTGTCCGGGCTGGTACCCCATTCGCTGCCCATGTTGGCCGGGGTGGCGGCGATTATCTGCCTGCAACCCAGTATTACAGCCGGGGTGCAGAAAGGCCTCACCCGTATCCAAACAACTATCCTGGGCGGCTTGCTGGGACTGGTATTTCACTATCTTTTCGGGTACCACGTTTTAATGCTTGGTATAGCCGTCATCATTGCCATTCGTATCTGTAACTGGCTGAGCTGGGAAGAAGGGATTTCCCTGGCTGCTCTTACAGTGATCGTTATTATGTCCCAGGCTCCGGGGGAGGCCCTCCCCTATACCCTGGGGCGTGTTACCAGTACCCTGATCGGAATCGTGGTGGCAACGGCGATCAACATCTTGGTGGCTCCGCCCCGGCACTTGCCGACCTTCAGGCAGGAGCTGAAGTTTTTAACGGCCAGCTTCCCCGATCTTTACCAGCAGGCAGTGGAGGCCTATGCTGCCAATGACCCAGAGTCGTCCCAAAGGATTTTGCAGGAACTGGAAGCGGCCGAGGCGGAAGTGGATATTCTGCAGCAAGAATTGAAGTATCTCCAGGGGGCCCAGATGGGTTTTGGTGTATTCCTGGAGAGAATTGCATTTCAAGATTACATACTCTTTGATCGCTGTGTCCATTTTTTGCGGGACGTAATGGAAAAGATTAAGGATTTGGCTGAAATAACCCAAAAACGTTACCACAGAAAACAGGAACTGCTCAGGCAGGGGAGGAGTCAGGATTCGGATTATCTTTCCCCTGAATTCCGGGAGTTACTTGACTCTTTGCGGGAATTGGCTGTGATGCTGGGGGAATTGCATCATTGTGTATTTCGCCTGGTGGGGGAAGGGGAGCTCGGGCTGATGCCCCACATCAGGCACCGGGCCGGGGAATTTGCGCGGTTCCAGGACCGGGTACGTCAGAGCTTGAAAAATTGGGAAGTGGAATCTATTCATAAGCTGGATATATTCCTGTTGATGTCAGCCCACCGGATTATTTTTGACCTGGAGGAGATTGGAGAAGACCTTACCGGACTGGCCAAGGCAGCCGTTGCCGCGGCGGAAAAAAAGGAGCACACTGGCCAGGTCCGGGGAGAGCAAGATATAGAGGAGGGTGAAGTTAAACATGTACTGGGAAAACAAGGGGAAAACAAATACGGAAATGACGGTGAAGATGGCCCTGGAACGGGCTCGCCAGCTTGACATTGAGCATATCGTTGTGGCTTCCAACACCGGGGAAACGGCCAAACTGCTCCTCGATCAGGGGGTCAAGGTGGTGTGTGTCACCCATCATGTTGGCTTCGTGGAACCGGGACATGATGAGATGCCGGCGGAAATGCGGGACTTTCTGCAAAAAAAAGGGGTGGCGGTTTTAACCACAACCCACCTGTTGGCGGGGATTGGCCGATCTATTACTAGCCAATTTGGCGGTTTGGACCCCGCCCAGGTAGTAGCCCATGCCCTGCGGATGTTCGGTCAGGGAACAAAGGTCTGCGTGGAAATAGCGGTGATGGCCCTGGACGCCGGTTTGATCCCCTTTGGCCGGGAGATTATCGCCATCGGGGGAACGGGTAGGGGTGCCGATACCGCCCTGGTCCTTAC
>DUVO01000337.1 GCA_012841005.1 Bacillota bacterium
CCAGCGGAAAGGGCAAGCTGGGCGGCATTAAATAAAATCCGGTACCAAGGCGTACCGGGCCGGTTTCCGACGAAAGCTCCCATAGAGGCAACCAGACTACCTACTCCTGGCCTGTAAATTAGCAAGACGGCATAAATAACACAAAAACTAACAGAAACAATTATTTCCCGGGGTAGGTATACCGGCATGCCCTCGGCAGCCAGGACAAAGACAATAAAAAATGCTATCTCGCGCCAGCTAACCTCCCGCAAGGCCGGCGGCACGAGCCAAGCAAGCAAAACTACACCAGCCAGAATAATAGAGCTTACATATAGCTTAAGGGCCAACCGCTGCATCATGCTATTCCACTCCAAACTGCGGTGAAGACGCAATAAAATTAATTTACGCCCATTTTCCCCGTGGATTAAATGTAAGAAAAGAATTGTATGGAGAGGTGCGTCCGCAGACTCCCGGCACCTTCTACCCGTTACTTTTCCCCCCGGTTAAACATAAAATAAATGACCGGCGGTAGTTAGTGATCTATTTTAGCCCCAACGGAAGCTGGCGCCACCGGCCAAAATCATAGTCGCAATAGCTGTAAGAATGGTCAGAAGCCTTGCCATCGGGAAAACCCTCCTATCGTTTCCGTACTCTGCCCGCCTCCGCTAAACGCGGACAGGCAATACGGCTCCGCTCAGGTTTTCCGCTCCGCTCGCAATTTTTCTTACCGCCGGTCAAATTACTTGGCAAATAGGAAAGACAATCTTCGGTTAACAGCAGAAAGGGTCGCCTTGACCACCGCTTCAGCCCGATCCCCTTCAATCAGCACAGCGCCGACAAGCCGTTCTTCCCTCCCCTGTGCAACGGCGGTTATCACCACCAGGGCCGTCTCCCAGCGTCCCGTGGGAACAATCATCACATCCTCCAACAAAAAAGAACACCGCCGTCTGGTAAAACTCTCAATGGCCTTCAGGGCTGCTGTTGCAGTCAAGCGCAATTTGTTAAAACTGGTATTGGGACCTTCCGCCTCACCATCGTACAAATCCCGAGCGAACTCCAATTCAACCCGGGCGCAAGCCCGGTTATTGGAGGCCGTAAACCCAATGGATACTAATCGGGGCCGTACGGAAGGAGGTAGTTGGGCCTGGCCATCCACCTGGGCAACACTTATCTTTTTATGGTCTATGTCTATACCATAGCGGGCCTGCAGGGCCGATTCAACATCCCGCACTACCTGTTTAGGGTTCCGGTCTGATTCGGCCAGAATATGTACAGCTTCGATCTGTCCCTTCGTCATAACTATACGGACAGCCAATATCCCCCGCACTTCTGTTAGACATTTTTCCAGCTCTCCCTGTGATGGAAGGATAGTCGGTTCTTCCACTCCTTACCCTCCTTCCCCACCCTTTTCTTTGCTGTCATACTATAATTCGACTGCAGGGAATTAATTCCTCCTTTTTCTCGGAAAAAATGCCCTTAAAATCGGTTCCCCTTGGGAGCTCCCATTCTTTCTCCGGGGCCCTTTGGTGGGGTGGGATACATCTCTCGCTCCTCTAAGATATTAAAAACCGGCCCTTAGGGGCCGGCTGTTTACCCTTTTCCTATGCGAAAACCGGTTCAATCAGACCGTAATTCCCATCCCGGCGGCGGTAGACCACATTCACCTCTTCCGTCTCCGCATTGCTGAAAACGAAGAAATCGTGGCCCAGGAGGTTCATCTGCAGTATCGCCTCGTCAACCGGCATGGGCTTTATGGCAAAGCGCTTGGTACGGACGAGGCGGGGTTCCGCCCCAGGGCTGTGTTCGGGGGTCGGAGCCAGATCAAGGAGGCTGCCGTTTTTAATTTTCCGGGCAATTTTGGTCTTGTACTTTTCGATCTGGCGCTCCAATTTCTCCAGTACCAGGTCTACAGAAGCGTACATATCCTGGGTTTCCTCTTCCCCGCGAAGAAGCATGCCACCGTTTAAGGGTACGGTCACCTCCACAATGTGCCGCTCCTTCTCCACCGAGAGGGTTGCAGTGGCTTCCGTGATGTTTTCAAAATACCGCTCCAACTTGGACAACTTCTTCTCCACATACCGACGCAAGGCTGGTGTTACAGCGATGTTCTTCCCCTTAACTACGATACGCATAACACCACTCCTTTCCTTTTATTATATATTATTCCCGGATGGAACCGAAAATCCTTCTCAAAGGTTGAGATTAACAGGTACTTAAAAACCATTTCTCCTTCCCGGGCACCTTCCATACCCCGGAGTACAGCAAAGAAAACTAAAGCCCCGGTACAATACCGGGGCAAAGTTGCTGCGTAGATTTAGAGCTTCACGACATTGGCAGCCTGCGGGCCTCGGGCACCTTCAACGATGTCGAATTCCACCTGCTGACCTTCTAAGAGGGTTTTAAACCCTTCTTC
>DUVO01000055.1 GCA_012841005.1 Bacillota bacterium
TCCTGAATTCCTGCGCAGGCAATCATGAGGCGGTAATCGATCTGGGCATGCAGGCCCTGAAACACCTGGGGTTTAACATTGAACGGCGCCTGCTTTCCCTGCAGATTGTCAAAGAAATTTTATACGGCATGGTCCTGTTTAGAAACAGCCGGCTGGAAGCCATCAAAAACGCCCCCCTTGTAACAGATAAAAGGCTGACCAACACCCTGGAAATATTAAATATAATGGTTGCTTCGGCCTATATGACCGACGAAAATCTGTTTGCCCTCATTGTCCTTAAGATTGGCAATATATCAGCCCGTTATGGCAACTCCCTCTATTCCCCCCTGGCCTATGCCGCCTACAGCCTGATCCTGGCCAATGTACTTGATAATTATCAGAAGGCGGACAAGCTCAAGGACATTTCTCTGCACCTGGCGGAACTCTTTGGCGACGACCTTTTTGGCGCGGCCACCTATTTTTGCCTCGGCAGCTTTTTAATCCACTGGACTTCCCCGGCCAGGGAAAGTCTTAAATACCTGCAAAAAGCCTTTGACTGCGGCTTTCGGGCAGGTGACTATTTATACTGTGGCTATTCGCTAATGCTGATGATAGAGATGAAATATTTAATGGGCCAATCTTTTAATGAGCTGGAAAAATTTATTGAGGTGCATGAAAAATACGTGAAAAAAATAAATAATGACACTTTACTCCGTTCCTTCGCCATGTTCAGGGACCATATCAATATGCTGGCGGTACCTGGCTTTTCCCTGCAGGACAGGCTGATTGGAGATAAGGATATGGAACTTTTGGGCACAAACGAAGCCATGATCTATCAGCTGCTTAAAATCCAGAGGTTGTACCTGGAGGGCAAGATAGAGGAGGCCTACAAGCTGGCCTGCGGGGCCGTCAATAATCTGGCTTCGATAATGGGCTGCATGTCCCAGGTGGATTTTGTATTTTACTTCTTGCTGATAAGCCTGGAAAGGATGAAGAAAAGAAAGGATAATCAATTTTGGCAGCTAAATATGGCCTGCCGGAAATACCGGAAAAAGCTGGAGCGGTGGGCACAGATGAATCCCGAAGACCATCGCGGGAAACACCTTTTGGTAGAGGCACTGCTGGCGAGCCTGACCAACAGGCAGCAGGATGCCGCCAGGCTGTATGATGAGGCAATTGAACAGGCGAAAGCGAGCCAAAACCTTTTGCTGGAGGCACTGGGTAATTATTTGGCCGCCGATTATTTCCGTTGCAACCGGAAAATAGCGAAGGTTTATGCCCAGGATGCCTGCCGGCTGTTTTCTAAATGGGGTGCGGTAAAAATAGCCGGGCGGATTGGAAAGATGTACGGAATTGAAGATTGTGCTGCCGGGGAAGTAAGTGCCGCAAGGGATGGGGAGGAAATACCAAAAAGTGGCGGACAGGTTGCCAATGGGCTCCTGGGAGAAAGGAAAAAAGACCATCAAATAGAGCTGGAAAGACTGACTATCGAAGATGCCCATAAATATTTTCTGGATACCATATGCCCTGAGGCCGGGGTGGACTTCGGTGCGATTCTGCTGGAAGAAGGTGATTTGCTCAAGTTGCAATATGTCTGGCAAGCCGGCCGGCCGTTAAATACCCGGTGGGCATTGACCCCGAACAGTTCGAAAAACTGCCAAAGAAAGTAATCCGCTATGCCGGCAGGACATATGAGGAAATTATCATTGAGGCCAAGCCTGTAGGGGGTCCCTTCGCCGGTGATGACCATATAAAAAACATGCCGGGTATCTCAATCATTTGCCTGCCGTTGAAGTGCAATGAAATTTTTACCGGCTTAATCTATCTGGAAAGCAGAGAAAATAACCGGTTTAATTCCCTGACAGTCGAGGATATAAAGCGCTATTCCTTTTATCTTGTGGCCAGGCAGGCCCTCGCAAGGGAGACCGTCAGCAGTAAAGTGTTTATTAAAGATACGGTCAAAGATCGACTCACCGAGCGGGAAATGGAGGTACTCTGCTGCATTGCTGCTGGGATGACCAACAAGGAAATTGGAGCAAGACTCCACATCTCTGCCAGTACAGTCAAGACCCATACCTTGAACCTGTACGGGAAGCTGGAGGTCAACAGTAGAATACAGGCCGTAACAAAGGCAAAGGCATTAAGATTGATCTAACAAGTACAAAACCTGCTGAAAAGGCGGGTTTATTTTTTTTGCAAAAATCCACCATTTGGTGGAGGAGAAAAAATACTGGATTAATATAATGGGAAGGAAAAAAGCGAAAGAGGGTCCGGTTATGAGTGCTTTATTGGGAGAAGTACGGCTCTTTCCCTATGGGAAAATACCGGCTGGTTGGCTTGCCTGTACCGGGCAGATGTTGTATATAAACGAATACCCCAAGCTCTATATGCTTATTGGTACAAAGTTCGGCGGTGACGGTAAACAGAAATTCAGGTTACCGGACCTACAAAAAAAAGCACCGGATAACATGATGTACTGTATTGCAGTGGAAGGAGACTTTCCCGATGTGTGGCGATAGGGTCTTGGCCTAGAGGAGTTTCTTTAACCGTTCATCGAGCTAAGTGTTGTTAAGACTTCTGCCAAGACTGGAGGGCTGGAATAACAAGTGCAGCTACCGCTGGAATATAAAATTTACGAAGGTGAGGAGATAATATGGCTGCTTTCACAAAGCATAGGAGGAGACCTCTTATAGTATTGGTGTTGCTGGCGTTTATTGTCACGATGTTACCTCCCCTTCCGGCCGGGGCTGCGGCCTTGAGGGTAATTCCCCATACGGTGGTTGAACAGGATGACTTTAATGAAGATTTCCTGCTGACCCTTGAAGACGATTCGTTTCTCGATGCCCCTTTACCTGAATCCCTCAGCTTGGGCGGTGACTTCGAAGGCCTGAATGTTTCCGAGGTGGTTTATACTGACAGTACAACTGTTATCGCTAAGATATATGGCGAGCTCAAGCATAACACCGGGACAGGTACAATCACCCTGGCGGGCCAGGCATTAGAAAGCGGCGCAGATGCCACCGTTGCGGTAGCGGTGGAACAAAAAAATGTACCCGACCCGGATGCGACAGTTATCATTCCAGAACAGGAAGACCCCACCGGGGAGAGCACTGTAGAGCCGGAACTTCTTCGCATTGAAATAGCCAGCCTGCCGGATAAAACCAGGTACTATGTAGGTGAAGAGCTGGAACTAACGGGTCTGGTGGTGATTGGAATATACAGTGACGATACGGAAGAAGAACTGCCAATTACCCTTGACAATATCAGCGGGTTTGACAGCAGCGAGGCTGCCCTTGGCCAGGAAGTGATGGTGGTCTGCGGGGACCAAAGGGCCAGCTTTACCGTAGATATTCTAGCGCAGGCAGATCTTATGGCAATGGCAGGGGAAGGGGACTTTGCCGGCGGCTCGGGCACAGAAGATGACCCCTATCAAATTGCGACCCCGGAACAGCTGGCCCTTGTCCACAGGGATTTAACTGCCTGCTATGAACTGATTGCGGACATTGACCTGGAGGGTTACCTATCGGAGGAAGGTGAAGGCTATAACGAGGGTGGGGGCTGGGTGCCCATCGGCAGTGCAGGCAATCCTTTCCAAGGCAGTTTCAACGGTAATGGTTATGTTATCAGGAACCTTACCATAAATAGACCGGAAGAAGCACATTATATAGGTTTCTTTGGGAGAACCGAGGATGCAGACCTACGCGATATCAAATTGGAAAATGTAAATGTGTCGGGGCATAATGAAGTAGGTGGTCTGGTAGGTTATATGAAGGAAGGGACCATTGTGTCCTGCCATGTCAGCGGCAGTGTACAAGGCGGCAATAATCGTATCGGCGGTCTGGTCGGAGCCAACTATGGGGGTGAAATTTTTGCTTCCTCTGCTGAAGTGGAAGTTACTGCTTCTGGGGAATTGTCTATGTCTGCCGGTGGTTTGGTGGGTTTAAA
>DUVO01000009.1 GCA_012841005.1 Bacillota bacterium
AATAGCGTTGTTACCTGTTCTACATGTAAATAGGCAATTATACGTACATATTCGCTTATTATCGCCATGTGGAGTTGTTGACGGAAATTGGGGGTGATCCATAAATCCCCAGCTTATGGTGCTTAAGCCCAATTGGTTTTAGAGTTTCCGAGAAACTAGATATACTAAAGCGGGGTGATAGGAATGCATAAGATCATCAAAAAGGAAGTCTTATCAGAAGTGGTCAAACTTTTTGAGGTAGAAGCTCCCCTCATCGCAGCCAAAGCCAGAGCTGGCCAGTTTTTTATCCTGCGCCTGGATGAAAGGGGAGAAAGAATTCCCCTCACCATAGCCGACTATGACCGCGAAGCAGGAACAATTACCACTATTTTCCAAGAAGTGGGCAGGACCACCAAAGCCCTCGGAAAATTGGAGCCAGGGGATCATATTGCCGATCTGGTGGGACCCCTCGGCCAACCCAGTGAAATTGAAAAATTCGGTCGGGTTGTCTGTGTCGGCGGTGGGGTCGGCATTGCTCCCATTCACCCCATTGTCAGGGACTTGAAAAAAGCCGGCAATGACGTGATCACCATTATCGGTGCCCGCACCAAGGATCTGTTGTTCTGGGAAGATAAGCTGGCCGCATTAAGTGATCGCATAATTGTCTGCACCGATGACGGAACCTATGGTCATAAAGGTTTTGTAACCGACATGGTCAAGGAAGTAGCCGCTGAAGGGGAAATAGCCCGCCTCTGGGCCATCGGTCCCATGCCGATGATGAAGGCTATGGCGGCAACCACAAAACCACTGGGAATCAAAACAATCGTCAGCCTGAACCCAATCATGGTCGATGGAACAGGAATGTGCGGCGCCTGTCGGGTCAGTGTCGGCAATGAGACCAGATTTGCCTGCGTAGACGGACCAGAATTCGACGCCCACCTGGTAGATTTCGACCTGGCTATGCGGCGCATGGCCTATTACAGGGAAGAAGAAAAAAGGGCAGATGAAGCCGGTAGTTGCAAATGTGGAGGTGGATGTGGATGTCACAGTTAAGAGCTAAAACAAAACATGCCATGCCATCCCAGGAGCCGGAAAAAAGAATAACCAATTTTTCAGAAGTTGCCCTGGGCTATGATGAAAAGCTTGCCCGGGCCGAGGCCGAGCGCTGCCTCAACTGTAAAAATCCCCAGTGTATAAAGGGCTGCCCGGTGGAGGTGCCCATCCCGGAATTTATCAGTTTGGTCAAACAGGGAGATTTCCTCGCTGCCTTGAAGAAGATCAAGACCAAAAATAACCTCCCTGCCGTCTGCGGTCGGGTATGTCCCCAGGAGAATCAATGTGAAAAGTATTGCATTCTGGGGAAAAAAGGTGACCCGGTAGGGATCGGCCGTTTAGAGAGGTTTGCCGCTGATTACGAATTAAAACACGGCAGCGATGACACATCCACAACCAAGGCTGCCCCAACGGGAAAAAAAGTGGCCGTGATCGGCTCAGGTCCCGCCAGTTTAACCGCTGCCGGGGATTTGGCCAAGATGGGACACACCGTTACCGTTTTCGAAGCCCTGCATATCCCCGGCGGTGTCCTCATGTACGGCATTCCTGAGTTCCGTCTGCCCAAGGATGTGGTCCAAAAGGAGATCCACAAAATCAAGGAGTTGGGGGTAGAAATAAAGACCAATCATGTCATTGGCAAACTCTCAACTGTAGATGAACTACTGGAAGAAGGATATGATGCCGTTTTTATCGGCACCGGGGCTGGGCTTCCCTATTTTATGAATATCCCCGGGGAAAATTTAAACGGCGTCTACTCGGCCAATGAATTCCTCACCCGGACAAATTTGATGAAGGCCTATGATTTTCCCCATCATATAACTCCCATCAAGGTGGGGGAACGGGTTGCCGTAATCGGTGCCGGTAATGTCGCCATGGATGCAGCCCGTACTGCCCTTCGCTTGGGCGCCAAGGAATCATATATAGTCTACCGGCGGTCTGAAAAGGAAATGCCAGCCCGGCAAGAAGAAATTGAACATGCCCGGGAAGAAGGGGTACAGTTCAAGCTACTGACCAGTCCAATAGAATTCCATGGCAATGAGCAGGGAGTTGTAACCGGCATGACCTGCATCAAATATGAATTGGGAGAACCCGATGCCTCGGGACGCAGGCGCCCGGTACCGATAAAGGGCTCCGAATATACAATGGCTGTCGATACTGTGGTCTTAGCCCTGGGACAAGGGCCCAACCCCCTGGTCCCTAAATCAACACCCGGCCTGGAATTGACCAAAAAGGGCACTATCCGCGCCGATGAAGAAACAGGAGCAACCTCAAAACCGGGAGTTTTTGCCGGTGGTGACATTGTGACCGGTGCCGCAACGGTGATCCTGGCCATGGGAGCAGGGAAAAAGGCAGCCCGGGCCATCGATGCATATTTACGCTCCAAATAATTCCTTTTGAACTACAGCTAAGATACCGTGACCGTCCCTTTGTGAATCTCCTGCACAAAGGGACGGTTTTTCTATGCCTTTTTCACCGCCTAATATTTATAGGCCTTTTCTCCATACTATCAATCAAAAGCCGGTAATATCAGCTTTCATTAGAGACCCACCTGACAATTACAAAATGAGAGCAACACAAGTTGGCCAAAGCCCAGTAAAGGCCATCAACCGGTTTTCCCATCACATTTAAAAGGGAGGCTTAATCAATGTTACGAGCTTTGATCTCCCCTGGAAAATACGTTCAGGGAGCAGGAGCACTGGAGAAAATTGGCTCCTTTGCTTCGGAATTGGGCAGTAAAGCCCTTGTGATCGACAGTAAAACCGCCCTCAAGCAGGGGGGAAGTAAACTGGTAACGGGATTGGGGAGGATCCCGGCGGTAACAGCTGAATTTGCCGGTGAAGTCTCAAAAAAAGAAATCAACCGGTTACGGGAGAGGGCCCAAGCTGAAGGGGCTGATTTTATCATCGGTTTTGGCGGCGGCAAAGTTATCGATACAGCCAAGACAGTCTCCCACTATTTAAAGGCCCCGGTGGCGATAGTGCCGTCGATAGCAGCAACCGATGCCCCCACCAGCGCCCTTGCAGTTATCTACACAGAGGAAGGTGTCTTTGAAGAGTATTTGTTATTACCAAAGAATCCCGATCTGGTTCTGGTGGACACCTCCCTCATTGCCCAGGCTCCCGTCCGTTTCCTCATTTCCGGAATGGGAGACGCATTGGCCACCAAGTTTGAAGCCGAAACCTATAATCAGAGCCGGAAAGCAGCCATGTCGGGGGGAATTCCCACCGCTGCCGCCCTGGCCCTGGCAAACCTCTGTTATGAAACCCTGCTGGAATACGGCCCGGCCGCCAAAGCCTCCGCCGTCAAACACGTTGTCTCCACGGCCCTGGAAAGGATCGTAGAGGCCAATACCCTGTTAAGCGGCCTGGGCTTTGAAAGCGGTGGCCTGGCCGCTGCCCATGCCATCCACAATGGATTTACCGCCTTAGAAGAAACCCATTCCATGTATCACGGGGAAAAGGTCGCCTTCGCGACCATTGTCCAATTAATCCTTGAAGAACAACCCCTTGAGCAGATTGAAGAAGTCATTGCTTTTTGTAAAGCCGTAGGCTTGCCCACAACCCTGGCCCAATTGGGTATCAGCAACATCGTCCCCGAGGATATTATGCAGGTTGCCCGGGCCGCCACCACAGCCGGTGAAACCATCCACAACGAGCCCTTCCCTGTGACGGCACAGATGGTTTACGATGCCATCCTCAGTGCCAATGCCCTGGGTTGTGCCGAAGAAAAGTAAAGGGCTGTTGCCTGAAGTTGGCAGTCAGCAGCCAGGTATTTCTTGCGGAGAATTGTAAGTACTCTCAAAAAAGCATGGCGCCACGAAAAAGTTCACAGGACCCCTGCAAAAGTATAAAAAAAGCACCAGAAGTGCTGTCGGTTATTCTTTATCCTTCCCTGTTTGCGGGAACCAATTCATTTTAGTAGGCTACCTACCTGTGCCGCCGGCTCCCACCTGCCAACAGGTGATACTGCGGGGCCGCTCCCAAATTAGAATTTAGAAATTAGAGGTTAGAGGTTTAATTATAAATTATTTTTGTAGGGGCGTCTTTGACCGCCCGTTTAGAGAAACGGGCGACCACAGGTCCCCCCTCTACATTTTTGCAGGACAGTTTCGTACTACCAATAATTATTAGCCTTTTTCCGGAAAGAGGGACAGGGCTGGAAGCCCATGTACCCGTACAAAACTAAAAATTAGAAGTTAGAAATAGGAGTCTTGATTATAAATTGTTTTGTAGGGGCGGTCTTTGACCGCCCGTTTTAGAGAAACGGGCGACCACAGGCCCGCCTGCATTTCCCCAATTACACCAGGCAGAGGACAGGAGTTTCCGGGGCCTTCATGCAGGATATGGAAGTCCCATGGGCTCGAGACCCCGCTGGACAAGGACCGGAGCGCAAGTTTCTTCCGCGCAAAGAACAGGAAGCGAAGCCAGAAGTGTTAGATAATTAGTATTCAACCCTCTGCCGGTGCCACAGGATGGCACGGGTTCTACTCCTGGGCCGGCTTCTTGGGAATAAGTACTGTTACCTCATAATACTCGTCCTTCTCCACCTTCTCCACCCGGGCAGCAAAACCAACCCGCTGCAGCTCCTGAACGGCCTGCTGAATAGTATTGAAAAAAATGCGCATATCTTTATAGATGCGTACCACCTTCCGCCGCTGCGGGTGTTCCCCCTTTTCCATCCCCTGCAAGATCCTGGCAATATAGTCTTCCGTTTCCTGCACCGTTAGATCCTTCTCAACAATTTTCTCCAGGGTAGATAGCTGCTGCTCCTCCCCCGGGAGCTTCAGAAGGGCCCTTGCGTGTCGTTCGGTGATTATTTCCCGGGAAATAACGGCCTGCACCCGGGGCGAAAGTTTCAGTAATCTGATTTTGTTGGCAATGGTAGACTGGCTTTTGCCGATTCGTTTCGCTAGCTCCTCCTGGGTCAAGCCGAATTCCTCCAGCAGCCTTTGATAACCCTGGGCCTCCTCGAAAAAATTCAGGTCCTCCCGCTGCAAGTTTTCCACCAGGGCCAGCACAGCGAGATCTTGATCACTCAGCTCCTTCACCACGGCCGGTATTGTCTGCAGACCCAGCATTTTGCACGCCCGCAGCCGTCGCTCGCCGGCGACAAGTTCCAGCCCCCTGGGCCCCGGCCTTACAACTACAGGCTGCAATACACCATACTGGCGGATAGAATCCGCCAGTTCTGACAGTTCCTCTTCAGAAAATTGCCGTCTGGGCTGGTAGGGATTGGGTTTAATGGCATTCAAGGGCAGTTCCTGAACCGCATTTGCCGGGGTATTGGCACCCCCTGCCAAGCCAAACAACCTGACCAACTGCTCTTTCACCACTATCACCGCCCTTATAGACATTAGAGATGCCGGTTCCTATGTGTTCGCCAAATGTTAAATAATTCCTGCCGGTCATCAGGTATATTTTCCCAGAGGCCTCCTGGCGGGAACGCCGGCCTTCCGGGGATATTGGGACGGTGTTCCCCTTTCCTTCTGGATCAGGACCAGGTAGCGCTCCCCGGCGCCTTCCGGGAGGATAACCCTTTCCATTCTCTCCGCCTTTCCTCCCAGTAGGGTAATGGCCCCGGCGGCATCCTGGAGCTCCTCCTTTGCCCTGGGACCCTTTTGGGCCAGAAAAAAACCACCAAGGGCAGTAAATGGAAGGCATAATTCAGCCAAAACGTCCAGGGGAGCCACGGCCCTGGCCACAACCACATCAAAGGCCTCCCGGTAACCCTCCTTATGTCCCAGATCCTCCGCCCGCATGTGAAGCGCTTCGACGTCATCAAAGCCCAATCTCCGGCAGAGATACTGCAAAAACTCAATCTTTTTCCGGGATGAATCCAGCAGCACCAGCCGGATATTCCTGACAATGCGCAGGGGTATTCCGGGAAAGCCAGCCCCACTGCCCACATCCAGTACCCTCTCCCCGCCCGCAAGGGGCAATACCTGCAGGCAGGTCAGGGAATCAAGGAAGTGTTTCACCATCACTTCCCCCGGCGCCGTAATCCGGGTCAAATTGATAGACTGGTTCCAGCGCAAAAGCTCTGTCTGGTATAACTGGAATTTTTCCAGGGCGGCATCATCCAGGGAAAGGCCCCACTGTTCCCCATAGCAAAGGAGTTTATCCATCGGTACCGGCCCCCTCACGGCGCCGTTTTTCCAGGTACACCAGGAGGACGGAAATGTCGGCAGGGGTTATGCCGGATATGCGGGAAGCCTGGCCCACTGAGCGGGGACGGAGAAGGGACAGCTTTTCCCTTCCCTCCCGGGATAGGCCCGGTATCTGTTCGTAATCTGTATCACCGGGCAGAAGCCGCTTTTCCAAACGGCGGAACCGCTTCACCTGCTCCTCCTGCTTGGCAATGTAACCCTCGTATTTGATCTGGATTTCCACCTGTTCCCTTACCTCAGGGGCCAAATCCGGAAGGTCGGCCAGCTTCTGTAATTTTTTGTAGGTAATATCGGGCCGCCTTAATAATTCGGCCAAAGACACACTGTGCCGTATGGGGGCAGAGCCCATTTCCGCCAGCACTGCATCTACCCGGTCACCGGGAACAATCTGCCGCTTCTTCAGCTCCTCAATAGTCCTGGCAATGGCATCTCGCTTCCGGCAGAAGTTTTCATAGCGTCCAGGGGAAATTAGGCCAATTTGGTACCCCTTTTCCGTCAGGCGCAGATCTGCATTGTCCATCCGCAGCAGCAGACGGTATTCGGCCCGGGAAGTCAGCATCCGGTAGGGCTCCCTGACTCCCTTCATCACCAGATCATCGATGAGAACACCAATATAGGCTTCTGAGCGGGATAAAATAAAGGGTTCTTTCCCCATAGAGCTGTGTGCTGCATTAACACCAGCTATCAAACCCTGGGCCGCTGCTTCTTCATAGCCAGTAGTACCATTTATCTGCCCG
>DUVO01000070.1 GCA_012841005.1 Bacillota bacterium
ATAATTTTCAAAACTGTGTTTAAAAATGGCAGAAAGTAAAAAACCCCTGTCCGCTCCGGGGGAATCGCCTCGCGGTAAATTTCTCCAGCCGACTACATCCTGTCTCATTATACAGTAAGTCTGCCTAAACTGACAAGAAGGGGTAAGTCCCTGCCCTTTCCTAGTATGCCCACGCTCAGGCAAAATAGTATAAAGGGCAGAAAAGGGAGCAGAAAAGGGAAATGTTTGCTGCCATCTTCCTCCGCCCCGGCCTTTACCCAAGAAACAACAGCCAGCACCGGACCCCCAAAAGGGCACGGATATATCCGTGCCCTGACATTGGGACTATGGGAGAAAATCAGGAAGAAAGGATCCTTGTTAAAGGCAAGGGATAACCTGCCTAAATTACACTAACTCCTTTGCCACCAAGGTCTCCGCAATTTGAACAGCGTTCAGAGCGGCACCCTTGCGAAGATTATCGGCAACGACCCACAGGTTCAAACCATTATTAATGGTAAAATCCTCTCTGATGCGACCTACAAAAACTTCATCCCTTCCTGCCGCCATTACCGGTAGAGGATACTGAAGTTCCTCCGGTTCGTCTATAACTTTTACCCCAGGAGCCCGGGAAAGGATCTCCCTTGCCTGGGCGGGGGTGATTTTCCCCTCTGTTTCAATGTTCACCGCTTCACTGTGGCCCCTGTACACAGGGACACGCACGGTAGTGGCACTAACGGCAATAGCTTCATCGTCCATTATCTTTTTGGTTTCCCGGACCATCTTCCACTCTTCGAGGGTATATCCCGTTTCATCAAATACATCTATGTGGGGTAGTATGTTAAAGGCTATTTGATAAGGATATACCTCAGCCGTAGCCTGATTACCAGCCAGGATATCTTTACACTGCCGGGTCAACTCCTCCATGGCTTCCAATCCTGTACCGGAAACTGCTTGGTAAGTAGATACTATGACCCGTTTTATCGGCTTAAAATCGTGTAGCGGTTTTAGTACCAGGACCATCTGGATCGTTGAACAGTTGGGATTGGCAATTAAACCCCGGTGGCTTTCCAAATGCTGGGGGTTTACCTCTGGCACAACCAGAGGAACGCCGGGATCCATACGAAAAGCATTGCTGTTATCAATAACAACACAACCTTGTTTGACGGCTTCCGGCGCCAGGTTTCGGCTCACTTCGGTACCGGCGCTGAAAAAGGCAATATCTACCCCGGCAAAGGCAGAAGGTAGGCTTTCCTGCACAGAATACTCTTTTCCCTGAAAGACTATTTTCCTGCCTGCAGAACGTTTGGAGGCAAGGGGTACCAAGGTGGAAACTGGAAAATCACGCTCCGCCAGGATAGCGGCAATTTCTTGCCCAACGGCCCCGGTGGCTCCAACAATAGCTACTGTATAACCCTTCATAATACCTTCCCTCCCTAATGTATTACAGCTTGTCCCCTTTGACAGCATTGCCATTAATTACCTCTATTTTCTCTTAACATTATCCACCTGTCAATCGATAAAAAGCTACCTAACTGAAACAGTATAAAGAGCTTCCCAGACAGCCAGTAAGTTTAATGCCATACTCTCACACCAGGTACAGCCCCTGGCAACAGCCTACCAACAGCGGAACCATAGACGAGCCAACCAGGGTTGTAGCAAGGCTAAAACCACAGAAAGGGCTGCTAAGGGCTCCAGTAATAAGGAGCCGAGTCTTATCCTATCCGGTATTTCTAACCCAAGAAAGCTAACCGCCATCAACAGAGCCAAATATATGCCCCCTGCCACAGCCAGCAATTCGCCTAGAGCTTCCGAAATAGGAGATGGGCGTGGTTCAACGGGGAGTTCTTTTTTTCCTGCCCCCTTCCCCCTTTTCCTCCGTACCCGTTCTGCCAGGGAGAAAATAAACAGGAGCAAAAAACAGATGGGGTAAATCAACTTCCTCTGCCTCCCACAAACCTGCTCAAAACTTACCTATGCCATTGCTCCCCGGAAAATGCATCCCATCTCCCGAAAATATCCAGGAGAAATAATCCCACTGCCCCATCAGATCTCCCTATCTCCCG
>DUVO01000268.1 GCA_012841005.1 Bacillota bacterium
CCAGCCAGGCAGGCATAATATGAGGTGGGGGTGAAAGATTTGGAAAAGAGACCGCGGGGAATAGCTCTTTTTTGGGGTGGACTTTTTGTCGGCATGGCTGTAACCACCCTTTTGGTTGCCGGAGTGTTTTATCATCTCACCAACAGGGGCTTGGTTGTGACCCTGGAGATAGATGAATTGGCCCGCTATATAGGTGAGCAGATCGAGGCCCAGGCGGCCAGGGAATTACCCCGGGTCCTCGAGGAAGTAAAGGCTCAGGTTCCTGCCCTGGTAAAAAAGCAAATGCAAAGTGGCAACAGGAAGGCAGAGATAAAGATCTCGGATATCAGTATTATATTGCCGCCTTCAGCCCTCGCCGAGTTGGATAATTACCTGCGGGGAACCGTAGAAACAACCCTTTATCGTTTACTTGACGGTATGGAATTGGATATCCTGGCCAGTGACCTGGGATACCAGGCCCGGGAGATGGTTACCATATCCCTGGGGGAGGAATTGGCTGCCCGGCAGAACCTGAGTATTGAAACCTGGTGGGGAAAGATTCCCGTCTTATTGGAGGTAGGGGAGGGGGAAGAGCCAAAAGATCGGGTAGATTATTGATTCTCTTTCTCTACTGTGATATACTACATTCTGGTGCTAATACACACGTTCTTCAATTGCCTGCGGGGGTTGCCGGCATTAGAGTTGGTTTCCGCAAGCAAATGCGAGGGGCGGAGGTAAAAACCAGTGGGGAGGAGGTGAGGAGGAAATGGCTGTTGTGACCATGAAGCAACTCCTGGAGTCGGGTGTGCACTTTGGCCATCAAACCCGCCGTTGGAATCCCAAAATGGCCCAGTACATTTTCACCGAACGGAATGGGATCTACATTATTGACCTTCAGAAGACGGTACGTAAAATGGAGGAAACTTACAACTTTGTTCGGGATTTGGCCATGCAGGGAGGAACTATTCTCTTTGTAGGGACGAAAAAGCAAGCCCAGGAAACAGTGCGGGAAGAAGCAGAGCGCTGTGGTATGTTTTACGTCAATACCAGGTGGCTGGGCGGGACATTGACCAATTACCAAACCATAAAAAAGAGAATCCAGCGGCTGCAGGAATTGGAGCAGATGGAGGAAAATGATATTTTTGCAGTCCTCCCGAAAAAAGAAGTCATGAAGCTGCGGGCTGAAAAGGAAAAATTGCAACGGTTTTTGGGTGGTATTAAGGATATGCCGGGATTACCCGATGCCGTGTATGTAGTAGACCCGAGAAAGGAAAGAATAGCTGTAGCAGAAGCAAGGAAACTTAAGATCCCGGTTGTTGCTATCGTTGACACCAATTGTGACCCCGATGAGGTTGATTATGTAATTCCGGGGAATGATGATGCTATTAGGGCCGTACGATTGATTACGGCCAAGCTGGCTGATGCTGTTATTGAAGGGAGGCAAGGGGAACAGCTGGCGGAGGCTGAGTGATTGAGAGGTAAGGGGTAGCGGGAGGGGATATCACCCTTGACCTACATCCTTACCTTTTTACTTATAACCCGGGGTAGCCCTTCGGAAAGCCAAGCCGTGACAGTACCCTAAAACAGCTATGGAGCTGCCGGAACAAAGAGCCCGATCAGATTTCTAATTTCCGACCTCAAGTAGGGATGGCTTTCCACGGGCCCTCCAGGGGAACCCTATATATGGAAAGGCTGGAATCTCCAGAAAAATACCCGATGGTGAAAAGGAGGTTTAAATATGGTTACTGCTGCTCAAGTTAAGGAACTGCGGGAAAAAACAGGTGCGGGGATGATGGACTGCAAAAAGGCCCTGCTCGAAAGCAACGGTGACTTGGAAAAGGCCATGGAGATTTTGCGGGAAAAAGGTTTGGCTGCAGCGGCCAAGCGGGCCGGGCGTGTTACAGGAGAGGGGATAATTGATTCATACATTCATGCCGGAGGGAAAATCGGTGTCCTGGTGGAGGTAAATTGCGAGACCGATTTTGTAGCCAGGAACCAGCAGTTTAAAGAGTTTGCCCACAATATTGCCATGCAGATAGCGGCCACTAATCCCAGCTATGTAAGCATTGAGGAAGTACCGGAAGAAGTGGTTGCCCGGGAAAGGGAAATATTGCGGCAACAAGCCTTGAATGAGGGTAAGCCGGAAAAGATTGTGGATAAAATAGTTGACGGCAGACTGGCAAAGTTTTATCAGGAGGTTTGCCTTTTAGAACAGGCCTATATAAGGGATCAAGATCGGACCGTTAAGGATTTACTGGCAGAACAGATAGCAACCATAGGGGAAAACATCAGTATCCGGCGCTTTGTCCGTTTTGTTTTGGGTGAGGAGAGTTAAGAGAACACCAAGTGTTCTCTTTTTAAAAAATAACAGTGGCAGTAGGATTTTGCCGTTTCCATGGAGAAAAAAGAGGGGGAAGATTGGAGGTAGTTATAGGGTGAGTTCTGCCAAATACCGACGCGTTATATTAAAACTAAGTGGCGAAGCCCTGGCCGGCTCAAAAGGGTTTGGTATTGATCCCCATATTGTTACCGCCATAGCCCGGGAAGTAAAGGAAATAACCGATATTGGTATTCAGGTAGCAATCGTTGTTGGGGCGGGAAACATCTGGCGTGGTGTTATTGGAACGACTATGGGGATAGACCGGGCAACTTCTGACTATATGGGAATGCTGGGGACAGTCATCAATTCCTTGGCCCTGCAGGATAGCCTCGAGAAACAGGGTGTTGATACCCGGGTGCAAAGTGCCATTGAAATGAGGGAAGTAGCAGAACCTTATATCAGGCGTCGTGCCCTCCGGCACCTGGAAAAGGGGCGGGTCGTGATCTTTGCCGCCGGAACCGGTAATCCTTACTTTTCTACCGATACCTGTGCTGCCCTGCGGGCAGCCGAGATCGAGGCAGATGTGATCCTGATGGCGAAAAAAGTGGATGGGGTTTATGATGCTGATCCCAGGCAGAATCCCAATGCCAGAAAGTACAAGGAGCTGGCCTATATCGATGTACTAAAACAAGGGCTTGGAGTAATGGACGCTACAGCGACTTCCCTCTGTATGGACAACCGTATACCCATCATCGTTTTTGACATTACTACGCCGGGCAATATTAAAAGGGCGGTCATGGGTGAGAAAATAGGAACCTTTGTAAAGGGGGAATAATAATGGTTACTGAGATTTGCCGTGAGGCCGAGGAGAAAATGCAAAAGACAGTTGCTACCTTGCAGCGGGATCTGGCTTCTATTCGGGCTGGACGAGCTACCCCGTCCCTGCTGGATAAAGTAATTGTCGACTACTATGGAACTCCTACACCCCTAAATCAATTGGCATCAATCTCAGCTCCTGAACCCAGGCTGTTGCTTGTCCAACCGTGGGATAAGAACGCTGTTTCTGATTGTGAACGGGCCATTTTAAAATCAGATCTGGGTTTGAATCCGGCTACCGATGGGTCAGTAATCCGCCTGGTTATCCCGCAACTAACCGAGGAGCGCCGGATTGAGTTGACCAAGGTGGTGCGGAAAAAGGCCGAAGAGGCGAAGGTTGCTGTCCGCAATCTGCGGCGGGATGCCAATGAACGGCTGAAGAAATTAGAAAAAGATGGTGAAATATCAAAGGATGAACAACACCGGATCCAGGGAAAAATACAAAAATTGACAGATACATATATTGAAAAATTGGACCAGGTTTTGGCGGCTAAGGAAGAGGAAATTATGGAGGTTTAAACAGTGACAGAGGCTAAACCTCCCAATGTGACGGGCTGGTTATTGGAAGAAGCGAAAGAAAAGCTATTGGCTGCCGGTTGGGCTGTTGAGTCAATTAATTTGAGCCTGGCTCCCCAAGGGGTATATGAAGAAGATGGGTTCTTACGTGTTGCTCGCCAAAGGATTGTCGGAGATGGCCGGGTAGCCCTGGCTGTAGTTCGGGAGTGCCGGGTAAGGGTTTGAGGCCTCTTGGGGCTGTAAATTTTGTCCCCCTTATGCCAGGGGGGTTTTTTACTAATGCCGGAGGTGGTGAAGTCAAGGTGAGGCAGTGGCTGAGACGCTTTCTGGGAATGAATAGGTCCTCCCAGAAGGGCGATATTTCATTGCAATCAGGAAAAATGC
>DUVO01000077.1 GCA_012841005.1 Bacillota bacterium
CATAGATGACATCGGTGAGGTGTTCCATGACCACGGCCGGGAGTTCCACCCGCACCCCAATATCAACGGGATTTACCCTGGTCTTTAAGCCCAATCTTTTGGCTTCCCGGGCAAACCATTCGGAACCTTCCCGCCCCGGGGCAGCGATGACATATTGGCAGGGGATCCGTTCTCCCCCGGCGGTTTCAACACCGGCTACCCGCCCATCTTCCACCAGGATATGGGCAACAGTGGTCCGGGTCCGGATCTCCACCCTTTTCCCCAGGTAATCCCGCATGGACCGGAGGACTTCATAGCACTTTTCTGTCCCCAGGTGCCTGATCCGGGCCGGGATCAGGGCCAGATCCGCCCGGGCAGCCTGGCGCTGGATGGCCCGGATCTCCTCCAGGTCGGTACCGAAAATTTTATCGGGAGCCCCAAAATGACAGTATATACCATCGATATAATTGATCAATTCCCGAACCCGGTTTCGGCCCTGGTACTGGTCCAGCCAGCCGCCGAATTCGGTGGTCAAGGTCAGTTTGCCGTCACTGAAGGCTCCGGCTCCCCCCCAACCGCTGACAATGGAACAGCTGGAACAATTAAGACACCGGTCCTGTCCCTCCCGGGGGCAGGAGCGCTGGGAAATATCCCGGCCCTTTTCCAGGATCAGGACCCGGAGCTTGTTTTTGGCCGCCAGTTCCAGGGCGGCGAAAATACCGGCCGGACCGGCTCCGATTATGATGACATCATATTTTTTCACTGTCCCAGTCCCCTCCTCTTTCCCCCTTATTTTACCCGCTCCGGACCGGGTTTAGAAGTCCTGTTTTAAAGGCCAGTCCAGGCATTAACCGCCCAGAGCTATCAGTCCATCTCCAATGGTAACAGAGGCAAAGGTAAAGATCAAGGAAAAAAGCGAACTATATTCGCCTTTTTCTGCCGAATGTTCGTTTATCCTGTCCCCCCCTCCACGGGGAGCAATTCCCTATTTCGGCCCATGCGCATATCTTCGGCGATCTTCTCCCGGTAGTTTTCCCCGTCCAGGGGCAGGATATCCCCGCACATTTCCAGGAGCCGGTCGACAACCTTTTTCCCTAACCGGTCTTCGATCCAGGATATGGTCCGGTTGGTGGTAATAATGATTGGTTTTTCGTCTTCGTAGCGGGCATTGATAATTTCGTACAATTTGCCCTTTTCCCATTCGGTGAAGCGTTCGGCCGCCGCCAGGTCGTCGAGGACGAGAAGGTCGACCTCCTTTACGGCCTGGAGGAGGTCCCCCTCCTTCTTGTCACTGCGCTCGTAGGTGTCCCGGATTTCGTTGAGGAGTTCGATGACCACCACAAAAATGCCGTCGAATCCCTGGCGCAGCACCTCCTGGAGGATGGCCGCCGCCAGGTGCGTCTTCCCCCGGCCCACATCCCCCAAAAAGACCAGACTCTTTCCGGTACGCAGGTAGGTGGCAAAATTCTCGGCATAATCCCGGGCCGCTTCATAGGCGATCCGCGTCCCGGAGGAAACGTGAAAGTTGGCAAAGGTGCGTTTCCGGAACTTCCGCCGCAGCCGGGCCGAACTGAGTTTCCGCTCCCAGCCCTGCTGCCGTCCTACCTTCAGCCTTTCCTGGACACAGGAACAGGGGCGGGCCCGGATCTGGCCGTTCTCCCGGTAATATAGCTTCTCCAGGTCCTTACACCGGGGGCAATAATAGGTACCGGCCGGGTAAAGGCGGTACTGGACCTGGCCGTTGACCTCGAATTTGACATAGTGTTCCTCCCTGAGATCCGAAAGGCGACCTTCCTGGAGGGCTAACCGCTCCCTTTTTATTTCTTCCACCCGCCGCCGGGCTTCGGCGAGCCGCTGGGAAAAGTCCATATCTTTACCGGCGGCGATAGAACTGATAGTAGCGGTCCCGGGTAAAGTCAAGGGGTCCTTCATCCTTTCCATGCCACTCCATCTCCTTTGCCAGGTGTTGATCAACGGTAAACCCCGCCTCTTCGATCTTGGTCAGAGCCCAGCGGGGCACACCCCTCTGCAACCAGTTAAGGGCCGTCCGCTCTAAAAAGGTAAGGGAACGGCCGTCAACGCCGAGACAGTACTGGATGGCCGTCTTTAAAACCCGCTTGTCCCATTCATTGCGGCAGTCATCGGGTAGCGCCAGCAGCCTGTCATAGGTCAAGGGCCGCGGGTCAACCAGCTTTTGTTTCAGGTATGCAAGCAATAAGTCTCTGATCTCCTTGTCCAGCTGGGTATCTGTCACAGCAGCCCTCCTCCCCCAACCTGATTTTGTCACCAGGTATTACTTCTCCACCCACCCGCCTCTTTCCTCCCTTACCCAAGGGGGCCAAAAGGGGCGAAAAAAAGCGCCTGGCCGGGCCAAGGCGAGATTTAGGGTTCTTCCGGTATATAACTTAAATCGCGAAAACGCATAGAATCTTTGAGGAAGGCCAGCTGAACCAGTCCTGTAGGGCCGTTCCGCTGTTTGCCGATAATTATTTCGGCAATGCCCTTTTTCTCTGTATCGGGGTTGTAGTATTCATCCCAGTAAATAAAGGCCACCACGTCGGCGTCCTGTTCGATGGCCCCCGACTCCCGCAGGTCGGAGAGAACCGGCCGTTTATCCTGCCGCTGCTCTACCGCCCGGCTCAACTGGGAGAGGGCCACCACCGGCACCTGCAGCTCCCGGGCCAGGGCCTTTAAACCCCGGGAAATTTCCGTAATTTCCTGCTGGCGGCTCTCAAAAGCCCGCCTGCTGTTGACCAGCTGGAGGTAATCTAACAGGATCAGGGCCTGTCCCCGCTCCTGGACCAGGCGCCTGGCCTTGGCCCTGATATCCATAACCGTTATACTGGGGGTATCATCAATAAATATAGGTGCCTCACTGAGCCGGGCCATGGCCGTGGTCAAGAGCAGCCAATCCTCCTCATCGAGGAAACCCGTCCGGAGCCTTTGCCCGTCGATTCCCGCCTCGCTGCTCAGCATCCGCTGGATCAGCTGTTCCCGGGACATTTCCAGGCTGAAGATGGCCACCGGGATCTTGGCTTCCAGGGCTACATGGAGGGCCACATTGAGGGCAAAGCTGGTTTTCCCCATGGAGGGCCGGGCAGCCACAACTATAAGGTCAGAGGGCTGGAGCCCGGCCGTCAGGCGGTCCAGATCCTTGAAACCGGTGGGAATACCCGTCACCCCGCCCTTGTTCTGGTAAAGAAACTCGATCCGGTCATAGGCGGCTGAAATGAGATCCTTTATGGCCATAAAACCCGACTGGTTCCGGTACTGGGAGATCCGTAAAATTGCCTGTTCGGCATCGTCGAGAATGGCAGCGGCCTCAGTGGAGGCCTCATAGCTGTTCTGGATAATCCGGGTGGCTTCCCGGATAAGCCGCCGCAGGATGGCCTTCTCCTCTACAATCCGGGCATAGTACTCGACGTTGGCCGCCGTGGGAACACTCTCGGCCAGGGTAGTGACAAAGGCCAGACCTCCCACATCATCCAGGCGGCCCTGCTGGCGCAAAGTTTCGGTAACCGTCACCAGGTCCGCCGGCCGGCCCCTTTCCTCCAGGTCCAGAATAGCTTCAAAAATGTACCGGTGGGCATCCCGGTAAAAATCTTCCGGCTGTAGTATTTCCGCAGCGACGAGAACGGCCTCCCGCTCTAAAAACATTGCCCCCAGTACCGACTGCTCTGCCTCGAGGCTAAAGGGGGGTACCCGATCAAAGATAGTACTCATTGCCTTTCCTCCGCCCATACATGCTCCATCATTTCCGCCACTGTGTCCACCAGGACCACTTGAATCCCCGTTTTTTCCCCGGGGATATCGTTCCTGTTCTCCCGTGGTAATAGAACCTTCTTCATCCCCGCCTGCCGGGCACCGTAAATCTTTTCCGGAATGCCGCCCACAGCCTTGATCCGTCCCTGGATAGAAATTTCGCCACTGACGGCCACATCCTGGCGCAGGGGACGCCCCTCGATGGCACTAACCAGGGCCAGGAAGATAGCAGCCCCGGCAGAAGGTCCGTCGACCCGGCCGCCGCCGATAAGATTGACATGGAGGTCATAGTCGGCTATTTCTATTCCCCGTACCTTCCGGATCACCGCCGCGGCATTGAAGACAGAATCCCTGGCCATGGAGCCGGCGGTATCGTTAAACCTGATGCGCCCCTGCCCCTTTTCCCGGGCCGGAAAGGCAGCTGCTTCCACCTCCAGTACCCGGCCGAGGAACCTGTTTACTCCCAGGCCAAAGGCCTTCCCCACCTCGGGTCGTCCCGAAGCCTGCCCTGCCCGGGGGGAGAGGCGCCGCATCTGCAGGACCTCTTCGGCCTGTTTTTTGCCAATATAGGGGGGCTTGTCCCCCCGCCGCCCCTGCCGGCTTAAGGCCAAACCGTAGGCATCGGCCAAAACATTGATGGCCTGCCGGGCATCTATGGTACAGGCACTTATGAGTTCCGCCGCCGCATGGGAAATCCGGGCCCCGATCCGTTCCGCCCCTTCCTGGACTATTTTCATAATATCCGTCCTGGTCAGGGGGGAGAAAAAGACCTCGGCACACCGGGAACGGATGGCCGCATTTATCTCGGAAGGGTCCCGGGTGGTGGCACCGATGAGGATAAAATCCGCCGGCGCCCCTTCGGCAAAAAGCTTTTTAATATATTTGGGCACCCGGGGATCATGGGGATCATAATAGGAAGAATCAAAGGTAACCCTTTTGTCTTCCAATACCTTCAGCAGTTTGTTCTGCAGCATGGGATCCATTTCCCCGATCTCGTCGATAAAGAGAACCCCACCGTGGGCTTCGGTGACCAGGCCCAATTTCGGTTCCGGTACACCCCCTTCGGCCAGATCCAGGCGGGCCCCCTGGTAAATGGGGTCGTGGACAGAGCCCAGGAGGGGATTAGTTATCTCCCGGGGATCCCAGCGAAGGGTGGTGCCATCAACTTCAACAAAGGGGGCATCGGCGCGAAAGGGGGTAAATTTTCTTTTTTTGGCCTCGGCCAGGGCCAGGCGGGCGGCCGTGGTCTTGCCCACTCCCGGGGGACCGTACAGGAGCACGTGCTGGGGAAAGGGGGAAACCAGTTTGGCCAGGAGGGCACGGACAGCCCTTTCCTGCCCCACCACTTCTGCCAGGCAGCGGGGACGCAAGGCCTCCTGGGCCGACACCGAAAGACCTACCTGTTCCTTCTTTTCCAGGAGGGCATATTTCTTCAAGGTAACGGCATTTTCTACCCCCGTCTCCCTTTTTAAAATCTGGAGCTTAATCTCTTCCAGGTACCGGTCCTGCTGCTCCTGTACCTTGGCGGCCACCTTTTCCTCCAACTTTTTTTCCACCGCCCGGCAGGCCAGCCGGTCGGCCAGGACATCTTCCACCTCCTCCAGGATCCGGGGAAACTCCTCTTCCCGGGGCAGTTCCTGGAGTTTATCATCTTCGAAGACCAGGCGCTGGAGGGCCAGCAGCCGCTCCGGCAGCTCATCAGAACGCATCAGCTTTATGACATCGAGTTCTTTAGCCTTGCGCATAAGCTTGTCCCGTCCGTAGAGATTGGTCAAGAGGCCATAGAGGGCAGTCACCTGACGCCGCCATCCTGTCCCGCGGGAGATTTGTTCTTCAGTATCTGGTAAGATTAGTGTCGGTAAATCCTTCATGAGCATTAATACTCCTTTCTAGACGCCGGGTCCGGAGAAAACCTCACCCCGATTCTGCTCCTGGCAGCCGGGACAACCCTGCTTCCCCATTACACTACTTTTCCCCTTCCGCCACCTGCACTGCCACTTCCACTACATAATCTTTATATAGCCTGATGGGAACCCTGTAGTCCCCCAGGGCCTTCAAATGCTCCTTCAGCTCAATCTTGCGTTTGTCCACTTTGAGTCCCAGTTCCGCCTCTATGGCCTGAGCAATATCCTGTCCCGTAATGGAGCCGAAGAGGCGTCCCCCCTCCCCGGCCTTGGCCCGGACGATAATGACCCGGTCCTTGAGCCGGGCGGCCAGCTCCCTGGCTTCGGCCTCCTCCCGGGCCTCCCGTTGGGCCTGGCGCTGCTTCGCTTTCTCAAAATCCTTGAGGTTGGCCGCTGTAGCCTCCACGGCCAGTCCCTTGGGGAAGAGATAATTGCGGGCATAACCGTCGGCTACCTTGATAACATCACCCTTATCACCCAGTTTCTTAACCTTTTGCGTGAGTATTACCTTCATTTCCCAGCCTCCTCTGCAAAGTACTCATGGATAACCTCCAGGACCCTTTCCCGGGCCTGGGAGAGGGTCACCCCCTCCAACTGGGCCCCGGCAATGGTCATATGACCGCCACCCCCCAGCTGCTCCATCATTACCTGCACATTGATGTCTCCGGTGGAACGGGCGCTGATGGCAGTCCCCCCGACAGTGGGGTAGATGACAAAGGATGCCGCAAAATCTTCAATGGAGAGGAGCTCGTCGGCCGCCTGGGCCGCCAAAAGCTGGGCCCTTTCCCCCTGCTGGGAAACCAGGGCCAGGGCAACCTTGCCGTAGAAGACTTCCGCCCTTTTTATGATTTCGGCCCGGTTGATAAAGGTAACCCAGTCATCCTGCAATAACCGCTGTATTGTTTCCTGATCCGCCCCGGAGCGCCGCAGG
>DUVO01000043.1 GCA_012841005.1 Bacillota bacterium
AAGGGCCAGGCCCTGGTAACGGGGGAGAGCATCGGCCAGGTGGCCAGCCAGACCCTGGAGGCCCTGCAGGTCACCAATGCCGTGGTGGACCTGCCCGTTATCCGGCCCCTCATCGGTATGGATAAAGAGGAGATCATCAAAAGGGCCCAGGAAATAGACACCTACGGGATTTCCATCCGCCCCTACGAGGACTGCTGTACAATCTTTGTTCCCAGACACCCGGTGACCAGACCCCGCCTCCGGCAGGTGGAGGAGGCGGAAAGGGTCCTCCCGGTGGTCGAACTCCTCGGGGAAGCTCTGGGAAAAACGGAAGTAATAAAAATTACCGAAAAGGGGAGGGAAGGGAATGGATCTGATTACGGCCATCATGAGCCGGCGCAGCTGCCGTAAATACAAGCCCGACGAGGTACCCAGGGATAAGATCGAGAGGATACTCCAGGCGGCCAACTGGGCCCCCTCGGGCCGGAACTGGCAGCAGTGGGAATTTTTGGTGGTTACAGGGGAGAAACGGGAGAAAATTGGGAAACTCTACGGGGAGATAGTGGCCGAGAGGTGGCCCGAACCCCAGGCCCGGACCTCGGAACAGCGGATCTTTTTGCACTGGGCCGAGACCCTGGGAGATGCCCCGGTGGTTATCGTGGCCCTGACCCGGACCGACGCCGACCCCAATACCAGGAAGATGAACCTGGAGAGCACGGCGGCCGCCTTTCAGAACTTGCTTTTGGCCGCCTATGCCGAAGGCCTGGGAACCTGCTGGATGACCGGACCCCTGCGCCGGGAGGAGGAACTGAAAAAACTCCTCGAGGTGGCGGAAGACCGGGAGATCGTGGCTTTAACCCCCCTTGGTTACCCCCTGGAATGGCCCTCGCCCCCGCCCCGGCTGGACTCAGATCTTAGCCAGAAGGTGCGCTGGATCAAGTAAAATACAAAGGAAAAGGAGGAGAATCTACTGAGTGAAGATGTTCTTTCCCTGATCCCCCTGGGTGGGATCCGGGAGATTGGAAAAAATATCTCGGTTTTCGAATACGGGAATGATATCCTGGTCCTCGATTGCGGCATTGCCTTTCCCGACGAAGAGCAGTTCGGCATCGACCTGGTCATTCCCGATATCACCTACCTGGAAGAAAACAAAGACCGGGTACGGGCCTTTGTTTTGACCCATGGCCACGAAGATCACATCGGGGCCCTGCCCTATGTGCTGCCCCGGGTCAATGCCCCCGTCTACGGCACCAAGCTGACCATCGGCCTTCTCAAACGCAAACTGGAAGAACACTGGCTCTTGAAAAAGGTCTCTCTCAATGTGGTGGAGCCCGGGCCAAAGGTTAAACTGGGTCCCTTCCAGGTGGAATGGGTGCGGACCAACCACAGCATTCCCGACGGCTGCGGCATCGCCATTCACACCCCCCGGGGCATAATTTTCCACTCTGGGGATTTCAAGATTGACCCCACCCCCATCGACGGGCGGGTTGCCGATCTTTCCCGGTTGGGCCGCCTGGGCAGTGAAGGGGTCCTGGCCATGCTCTGCGATGCCACCAATGCCGAGCGGACCGGTTACACCCCCTCGGAAAAGGTGGTCGGGGAGGCCCTGGACCGGGTTTTTGCCACTGCCAGCGGGAGGCTGTTGATTGCCACCTTTGCCTCCAATATCCACCGGCTGCAGCAGATCATTACGGCTGCCCATCGTTACGGCCGGAAGGTGGCGGTGGCCGGCAGGAGTATGCGCAATAATATCGTGGTCGCCGAAGAGCTGGGCTACCTGAATGTTCCCAAGGGAATCATCGTGGAATTGGACGAAATGAACAACCTGGCCAATGACCGGGTGGTGCTGATAACCACGGGGAGCCAGGGTGAACCCATGGCGGCCCTCACCCTCATTGCCAACGGCGATCACCGGCAGGTCCAGATTAAGCCCGGCGATACGGTGGTAATTTCGGCGACACCCATACCCGGGAATGAAAGGGTGGTCGGCCGGACCATCGACAACCTTTTCCGCCTGGGGGCCAAGGTGATCTACGGCCAGCAGGTCCACGTTTCCGGCCATGCCAGCCAGGAAGAGTTGAAGCTCATGCTCAACCTGGTCCGGCCCCATTACGCCATCCCCTTCCACGGCGAGTACCGCCACCTGAACGCCTTCAAGCAGGTAGCCATGGAGGTGGGCATCCCGGAGGAGAGGGTCATTGTACCCGAACTGGGGGAACGGCTGGAGGTGACCCGGAATGGTATTGCCCGGCGGAAGAAGGTCCAGGCCGGACCTGTCCTCATTGACGGGCTGGGCATCGGCGATGTGGGGAACATTGTCCTCAGGGACAGGCAGACCCTGGCGGAAAACGGCGTTTTGGTGGTAGTGGTGGTTATGGAAAAGCAGACGGGGAAATTTATCTCCGGTCCCGATATCGTCACCCGGGGTTTTGTCTATGTGCGGGAGTCGGAACATATCCTGGAGGAGGCCAAAAAGCGGGCGGCGGCGGAACTGGAGGCCATCGAAGAGCGGGAAATAACCGAATGGTCCCTCATCAAGTCCCGCCTGAAGAATGTCCTGGCCGACTATTTCTATGAGGCCACGGCCCGGAGGCCCATCATCCTGCCCATAATAATCGAGATCTAATAACACTAATAACAATTGACCACTGACAATTAATACTTTGAGTTTGGGGAAAAGTGTAGGGGCGGTCTGTGACCGCCCGCT
>DUVO01000127.1 GCA_012841005.1 Bacillota bacterium
AAGGTTGGTTTTAAGACAATTCTGTGTCGGGAAGAGTACGGGGAACTGATACGAATAGCTGCCTGGCTTTGCAAAATTTATGATGTGAGGGTAAGGGAGATAGGAAGTTACCTCAGCTCTTATTTGCATATGAAAAAACCGGATTGCGAAGGCTGTAATAACGACGGAAGGGCAAGGGGAATGTTTTTTAATAAGGCAAAGCTGACCTACTGTCAGCTGATCTTTGAAAAAGGCGACAGCGACTAATGATTGTCAAAGAGATTAATGACTTCTGGAGGCGAGAAGATGTACGACTATGATGTGTTATGTATTGGCGCAGGTTCCGGCGGATGTGCGGCGGCAATGAGAAGCGCAGACAGGGGGATGAAGGTGGGACTGGTAGAATATCGCAAGAATGGGACCGGTGGAACATGTGTTAACAGGGGATGCATTCCGACAAAAGTGTTACTGCATTCCGCCAGGATTTATTCAGAGACCCTGGATGCCAAAAAGTATGGCGTTGTTGTGCCAGAGGCTCACCTGGATTTAAAAACGGTACACAAAAATAAATCAGCCCTTGTCACCCGCTTGAAATTCGGTTTGGACAATATGCTGCTTAAACCCAGGGGCATCAGCCGGATCACAGGAAAGGCAAAATTGCTCAGCAACCATGAGGTGGAAATTACCGACGGCGATGAAGTGTCGGTGGTTACGGCGGAAAACATAATCATTGCTACGGGCAGTGAGCCGGCAATGATCCCGGCATTTAATATCGACGGGAAAAAAATCATCACCAGCGATGAAGCCCTGGATCTAATGGAAATTCCCAAGGAGATGCTCATTGTCGGGGCAGGTGCCCTGGGGCTCGAATTCGGATATCTATTTTCGACCCTGGGTGCAGAGGTGACCATTGTAGAAATGATGTCCCATGTGGTGCCATCTGTGCAGGATGATGAATTCGCCAGGGTAATAGCCAATTATTTGGAAAAGAAGGGCATTGTCTTAAAATGTGGCTCAGCCATTGAAAAAATAAGCGTGACCGGTGAGGATCGGGTCTGCTGTGAGCTGGCCAGTGGGGAAAAGTTGAAAGCTGATCTGGCCCTGGTGGCCATCGGCCGCAGCTTAAATACAAAGGGTATTGGTTTAGAAGAGGTGGGTGTTGAATTGACACCCAAAGGTCAGGTTGTCGTGGACGACCAGCTAAGAACCACTGTACCTAATGTTTTTGCTGTCGGGGATATCGCTGAGGGGCCTCAGTTGTCCCATAAGGCCCAGAAGCAAGGATTAATTGCAGCAGAAGTAATTGCAGGGGATAACGTTCATATGTCCTATGCTGCTATTCCGGCTGCTATATTTATCCAGCCGGAAATAGCGATGGTAGGTGTTACTGCAGATGAGGCGAGGGAAGCGGGAATAGAAACCGTTGTCGGGAAGATGCATTTTACCAGTAATGAAAAAGCTATGACGATGCAGAAAACAGAAGGTATGATCAAGGTGACCGCCCGAGCAGACAACCATAAATTAATCGGTTGCCATATCTTTGGCGAAGATGCATCGGTATTGGTAGGAGAGATTGCAACGGCCATACAAAATGATTTAACCTTGGCGGATATTGCCGAGAGTATCCATGCCCATCCGACCCTGGCGGAAATTATCATGGAAAGCTGCAAAAGTGCTTTGGGGAAGGCCTTTCACCAATAGATTATGTAAGGTAAAGGGTAATCTGGAGGGAGTATTTTGGTCGAAAAATTATTTGAAACAGAAAGCCTCTGCCCGGAATGCCTTAGGAGGATTCCGGCTTTTTATGAAAGGGAAAAGGGTAAGGTATACTTGAGAAAGACCTGTAAAGTTCACGGCAATTATAAAGTATTGGTTTGGAGTGATGCAGACCAATATCTCAGCTGGCGAGAACAATCTGTACATGCGGAAAAGGTTAGGAGTGGCGGACCGACCGAGAAAGGATGTCCCTTTGACTGCGGGCTGTGTATGGAGCACGAAGGGGGAACCTGCACCGCCGTTCTGGAAATTACCTATCAATGCAATATGGAATGCAGGGTTTGCTTTGCCGATACGACCAAGGCCTGTTACAACCCGTCATTAGAAAAGATTAAGGAAATGTACCTGACAGTTTATCGAAACGGGGGATTTTGCTCCATACAATTGAGCGGTGGGGAACCTACCATGAGGGAGGACCTGACAGACATATTGAAAATGGGCAAAGAACTGGGTTTTCCCCACATCCAGGTAAATACCAATGGAATTAAAATTGCCCAGAATGCGGAATATCTGCAGAGCTTGAAAGAGGCCGGAGCTGATCTGATCTATTTGCAGTTTGACGGTACCAGGGAGGAAATATATCAAAAAATCCGCGGCAGGGATATGTGGGCCATAAAGCAGCAGGCGGTGGCAAATTGCGAGAAGGTGCGGATTGGGGTCATACTGGTGCCCACGATTATTCCCCATATAAACGCTGACAATATCGGAGAAATCGTTGCCTTTGCCAAGGAACACATGCCGACGGTCAGGGGAGTACATTTTCAGCCCATCAGCTATTTCGGCAAATTTCCGGGGGGAGTACCACAGGACGAAGACCGAATAAATCTTTCCGATATTATTTTTGCACTGGAGAAGCAGACAAAGGGTGAAATCAAGGGTGATGATATTGTCCCGAGAAAACGATACGATCCCCACTGTGCCTTCAGCAGCCTGTTTTACCTGTCCGAGGAGGGAAAACTGAAGGCCCTTACTGAAAAGAAACAAAACATGTTCATGGATGAGAAAACAGATTTTGCCAGGAGGGCCAATGCATTCACAAGTGCCCACTGGAGAATGCCGGTGGAAGGGGAAAAGCAAGGCAGTTTCCGGGAAAGGTTGAGAAGTTATACTTTATCTATTACCGGTATGGGGTTTCAAGATGTTTGGAACATTGATCTGGGACGGCTGAAGGGTTGTTGTGTCCATGTGGTAACAGCCAATAACCAGGTGACACCTCTTTGTGCCTTCCATGTAACCAGCAGTAAGGGCGAGAGGTTATATAAAAATGGGTAGGCTGCTGTATTATACCAAAAGCGTCTGTCCGGTGTGCCTGGCGATGATTGATGCGGCAATCGTGGAAGAGCGTGACGGGATCTACATGGATAAGGAGTGCGAAAAACACGGCAGCTTTCAGACCCTGATCTGGCAGGATAGTGGGGAAAACTATTATCGCTGGCTTTCCTGCGGCGGCATTGATGTGGAAAGATTGCCACGCACGGTGGAGGAAGCGGAGAGGGAGATCAAGGGTAGGTCCTTTGCCGATGAGGCATGGGTGCAGCCAAGTACCGCTGCCTTAATGACAACTAACAGGTGCAACAGCAATTGCCCTGTATGTTTTACCAGGGACAGGAATGAGCCTTTACACGAACCATCCTTGGAGCAGTGCAAGGATTTAATCATCAATTACAAAAACAAGGCGGGGGAGAATGCCCTTTTGGAATTGTGTGGCGGTGAACCGACGCTGAGGGAAGACATCTTTACCATAGCAAAATTTGCCTCTGGAAGTGGGTTTGATTATATCCAGTTGAATACCAACGGAATTGAGCTTGCCAAGGGCAGTGAATACTGTGCAAGGCTTAAAGCAAATGGGATTACAACGGTATACTTGGGTTTTGACGGGGTAACAGAGAAACCTTATCTTAAGAAATATGGCAGAGAAATGTTGGACATCAAAAAGTCTGCCCTGGAAAACTGTAAAAAGGGCGGACTGGCCGTTGTGCTGGTTACCTGCATTATTCCCCAGACGAACGATAATGAGTTGGGGGACATCATAGCCTTTGCCAAGGCAAATATGCCGACGGTCAAAGGGGTATACCTGCAGCCGATAAGTTATTTCGGCCATTATCCTCAGGGGGACATGAGAAGGATTACTATTCCGGAAGTACTGAGGAGGTTGGAAGTACAAACCGGGGGAGAAATCCGTGCCGATGATTTTTCCCCGGGGGCTTATGAGCATCCCCAGTGCTCTTTTAATGGATGCTTTCTTCTCAACAAGGATAACAGGTTCAAAAGCCTGACCCGCTTTGCACAGAGAGAAAGGAGTCCGGAGGGGTACAAAGGAATACGCCAATTCATTAAAAAAACATGGAGTCCCAGCCCTGTTCCCATACTTACCATCGGCGGAATGGCCTTCCAGGATGCCTGGAATATTGATGTATTGCGCATAATGAGGTGTTCTGTCCAGATTATTGGCCGGGGCAACAAAATGATTCCATTATGCAGTAAATATCTCACGAGCTTAAGTGGTGAAAAAATACACCCGGGAATTAGTTAAAAGGCATTTGGGGTGATGCCGAAATGACGGTTCATTTGGAAGAGGGACTTTTTGAACTATGTTCACAAAGGATCAGAGCTGATGAGGAATTTAAGATCATAGCGAGGAACAGAAACTTTGATCAGGTTGATTATGATTTGTTCCAGGAATTCAGATTATATCAGTTAAAAAAGACCATCAGGTATGTAGCGGAAAACAGCAGTTTTTACAAGGAAAAATTTCGGGAAAGTAATGTAGGCCCAGAGGATATAAAAAGCTTTTGCGATCTGGCAAGCTTTCCCTTTACATTTCCGGAAGACCTGCGCAATACAAGTTATGATTTTCTCTGCATCTCCCAGCGGGATGTGGAAAGACCTGTTACCTTTTTTAGCTCCGGTGCAACGGGGCTTAAGAAAAGAATCTATTTCTCCAAAGGGGATGTAAGGAAGATTATGGAGTTCCTTCCCCGGGGGATGAATACTGTTATCGACAGGGGTAGCGGCATTATACAGATACTTTTGCCCAATACAGCGGGAAGGGGGATTGGATATCTTCTGGGGAAAAGCCTGGAATCCTTTGGAATAAAGGCCATCATTTCAGATTTGGAATCACCGCCGGAGGTAATTATTAAGTCCTGCCTGGCTACCAGGCCCAATGTCTGGTTCGGGGATGCGGGCATTATTTTCAGGGTTACAAAGGAAATGGAAAGCAGGCTGGATTTATCCAAGCTGGGAGTGCAGGTGCTCTTCCTTACCATGGGGAATGTATCCAGTTCAATGAAAAGATACCTGGAGAAGGTTTGGCAATGTCGTGTGGTTACCCACTACGGTTTAACCGAAATGGGCTGGGGATTGGCAGTTGATTGCGATACCTGCCCTGGATATCACTACAATGAACTGGATGTTATTGCAGAGGTGGTTGACCCTGAAACAGGCAGAGTGCTTCCCGACGGCGAAGTGGGTGAGTTGGTGTTTACCAGTATCGGCAGGGAAGCGATGCCCCTTATCCGTTTTCGCAGCGGAGATATTTCCAGCCTGTCCAAGTCTACCTGCGGAAGTAATCTTCAGCTAATGGAGCATATTGTAAGGCGAAAGGAAGGCACATATGAATTCGGTGCTGGCCGATACATCTATCCGGCCCTGTTGGAAGAGGTGATTTACGATATAGATGAAGTGATTGATTATCGCGCATCTATCAAAGGTCGACATCTGTTTATTGAATTGGAAACCATCGCCAAGGCCGATTATTGCCGGTCTGAAGAGAAGTTGAAGGAAGAAGCGGTTAAACGTCTTCTTGAACTACCTGAAATCAGGGATGCTGGTGTCAAATTAACAGTAGAATTTTTGGCGCAGGGTGCCTTAAAACCATTCTGCAAGCAAAAAAAAGTGATTAGAGAAAGAAAGTGATTTTGTGAAAAACTACATCCCGGAAAAATATGCACGCCTTATAACGGAGTATTGCCTGGAAAGTTCTTCCCTCAACCCTTTGGGTCTGGCCTATGATATCATGAAGCATGAGGAAATGCGCATGCACGGGCCTGAGCATCATTATTTGACGGCAGCAGTTGTAATAACTGCCTATTGCAATGAAAAAGACCTTGGTGCCGAAAAAGGGGAGATGTTGGGAAAAATCCTTTACAGAACAGGCGCCATTCCGCCGGGGACCTGCGGATTCTATGGTGTCTGCGGTGCTGTGCTGGCTGTCGGTGCTACAGTTAGCCTTATTTTAGAGGCAACTCCCTTTTCAAAGAATGAACTAAAAGTACTGAATACGATTACCGCGAAGTGTCAGCAGGAAATGGCTCGTTTTGAAGGCCCCAGGTGCTGTAAAAGGGCTACCTTATTGAATGTTTATACAGCAGCTAAATGTATGAACAGCATGCTGGAGACCGCCTTTATTATTGAAAAACTCAGGGTTTGCGAATTCAGCCAGTCCAATGAAACTTGCGGTATGGGTGAATGCCAGTTTTATACCCGGGAACAAAATTAAAGCTGCTGCGTCGAAAGGGTTAACATGAGAAAAGAGCGAAGGGGTGAGAATAATGAGAAAGAAAGTCTTGCTGCTTGTGATATCATTTTTGCTATTGGGTACGCTAATTGCCTTTGCTCAAAACCCTTCCCCGGTAAAGATCATCTTTAATGGTGTGGAGTTGGCATCAGATGTGCCTCCCATCATTATCAATGGACGGGTGCTGGTTCCCGTGCGGGTTATTGCGGAAAAATTTGGTGCTGATGTAGAGTGGGATCCGGAAAATTACACTGTTCACATTGTCACCAACAGAGCCGACGGGGAAGAAGAAGGAGAGATTGTATTCAAAGGGGGTTTTTACAGGCCTGTTCCCGGAGAACTGCCGGAGGAGATTACTGCCTGGATTGACTATTCCCGGGAAATACCTTGTGTGCAGGAAAAATACCATAATGGTAACCGCTATGTCCTGGTAACAGAAGGGATGAAACCCACAGGGGGATACGGTGTGGAAGTAGAAGAAGTTGTCGAAAGGGAAGACAAACTGGAGCTGGTGGTCAGATCCTATGCCCCGAAACCGGGGCAAATGGTAACCGAAGCCCTCACCTATCCCTATGATCTGATTATTCTTGAAAACAAGGAACTGCCCCTGGCCTTTACCGATGTCGATGACCCGGATAGATACTTTATGAACCTCATTGATATGGAAACGATAGATAAGCCTATTGCGGCCGGGTCGGAATGGATTAAGGTTTTCAGTCCGGCTCCGGGGGAGGAAGTTGCAGGGACCATTAATCTAACGGGAATAGCCAATGTTTTTGAGGGGACAGTAAGTTATGAGCTTCTTGCGGATAACGGTGAAGTATTGGACAGTGGTTTTACCATGGCCGCCATGGGTGACTGGGCTTACTTTAGAGAGGAGATCCCGGTCCCGGAAGAGGCAGGCTCCGGCCCCTTGACCCTGCAGCTTTACAGTGTAAGCATGAAGGATGGGTCGAAGATGTTTGTGGTGGAAATCCCCTTGATTGTAAAATAGATAAGGTATAGTCTTGACCCGGGACGGCCCGGGTCAAACCGTTTATGAGCATGGTGAAAAACCCCATTTTATTTTGGGGTTTTCTTGAATCGAAGGCAGTAAAGGTGGCCAGGCTCAGCCGGCGGCTCGCACAAATAGCCCAACCAAATCAAGATGGGTTTATTTACCAGCCGGGAAAGGAGTATATCCTTTCCCGGCCATTGCCTGGGTATCCCCCTGGCTGTACGGACTTATAACCTGTCTTTAATCATATCTGCCGCCTTTTTCCCCGAAAGGAGCATACCACCGAAAATTGGCCCCATGCGGTGTGAACCGAAGACAGCATTACTGGACAGCCCGGCCACAAATAAGCCGGGATATACTTCGCAGGTTTTATCTACAGTGTCCCTTTCGGCCCTTTCCGCCCACATGGAACCTTCCCATTCAATCTCGCCGCTGGCTGTCGGTAACTTTACTTTATTCTTTTTTTGCAGGATACTGACTACTTCGGCATCGTGTCCCGTACCGTCGATAACGTATTTAGCTTCCACGGCAATGGGGTCTACGAGGAGTTTGGCCATCTTTACCGGCGTCCAGTTCAGGACCAGACCGGTAACCCTTTCCTCCCGCACCATGACATCTTCGACGGTTACCAAGTTGAATATCTTGGCGCCGGCCCTGATGGCCTTCATGGTGAGGGTGGTGACGGCTTCAACCGAATCGGCAGTATAGTAGCCGGGTTGATAGAGGGTGTGGCGGATGTCCAGTTCTTCCAGGATCGGCTTGGCCTCCTCCTGAAAGACAACGTGGTTAAACATGATGCCGCCGGCCCACATCCCGCCGCCGGGATTGGACCGCCGTTCAAAAATTACTGTTTTGATACCGGCCTTTGCCAGATAATAAGCAGCAGTTAAACCCGACGGCCCTGCTCCGACAATGGCCACATCCGATTCCAGGTAGTTGAGAAGGTCTTGTAGGTAGGTCGTAATAATTGCTTTGCTGATTAACTTTTCCTTAATTTCCATTTTCCTCTCCTCCGATAAAATTTTTCCTCATTACATACCAAAATCCACCTTTTCCGTTGACAGATCTACCCGGGGAAACTGGTAAGTATTTTGTTATCAGAATATCCACTCTTCCAGGGTATGGGCCATTTCCCAGAACAGGGATTCATATTTACTGCTTATGAGAAAGGCTTTTTTCATACTTTCCCTTTCCTCTGCGCCAGCTTTTCGGGCATACTTTTCCAGCAGTTCTTTGCTCCACTCAGTGAGCTTGGCAAATTCATCCGAGGAATACATGGCAATCCAGTCCCGGTAGGGGTTGTCTTCGCCGGTATTTCCGACGGCCTCCAACCTGGTACCTATCTCGTAAAAGCCCCAGAAACAGGGGAGCAGGGCAGCCACCGTTACTCCCACCGGTTCAAGAGCAGCCGTCCGCACCAGGAAATCTGTGTAACCCTGGCAGGTCGGTGATTTTTCCAGGGTATCCAGTTCCTGGGCAGTAATGCCAAACTGGGAGCAATAGCTGCGGTGCAGGCTCATCTCAGTGTTGAGGATACCGTCCATCAAGCGGGCAAAACTCTGCATGTCCTCCAAATTGTTGGCTTTGGCTCCGGCCAGGGCGAATACCCGGGCGTAGTCCTGCAGGTAGAGATAATCCTGTTTAATCCAGTAGATGAATTTTCCCCTTTTCAGGGAGCCGTCCTTGATGCCACTGATAAAGGGGTGGTTGTGCCAACCATCCCAGATATCCCGGGCTTCTTCCCGGAGTTGGGCGCAAAAGTTCAAGGTAACCACCTCCAAAATAATAATTACGGAACAATGGGTTGGCCTTTGGGAAGGACGAAGTATATTTATTCCCAAAGGGCCGTGGAAAGCCTGTTATATAGCCATAATAATAGCCCTCCTTTTTTGGGAGAGCCGAAGTGCAGGATGCAAAGGTTTAACCTGCGCCTGGGATAAAAAAACTTTTACCCCTCAGGCTGGGTAAAAGTGTATTGGTCCACCTCTGATCCAAATTCCAAATCCCTTCGCTGGTATTACCCAGATCAGGTTATAAGGGTCTGAACCCCTAGGGTTCATTCTCAGCCATGATTTCGGCTCCCCTTGGATTATTCAGTTTTGTAAAATTCGCTAAATATAAAGTATCATACCCGGCTGGGCAATGTCAAGGATAATGAGGCGGGGATCGGCCTAATTCTTTAATAAAGCCTATCCGAAAAGGATTATTATAATAGGACACCAAATATTATAGCGAATTGTACATAGAAAAAGAAAACCTAAATCTGGCCCTCAGGGTAAAATATCAACATTTTAAAGGATTAATTTGCACCAGATATGATCAAATTTACATATTTCTGGTGTTAATTCGTGTTTAGCTATAGGTGGCACTGTTAGCCAGCACAGGGCGGTTCTTCTATGTTTTTTAGGTTCATATAATAAACCTAAAATATAATCTGGCATCGGGGGAGGGGGTAAAGGGTTCTACAAATGGAAGGGATTCACTTTTGTTTGGTCCTTTACTTACATGAAACTGCGCATTATATAAAAGTAGAGTCACGATCAATTTGGGCTTGACAGGTCACCTTCGATATGTCAAAATAAAGTTAAACGATATTTTGGTTTTTTGGGAGTGCTCAAATTGACGCTGACTGGTAGACGCAAGGAATTTCTGACAGCGATTCAAGAAACCTATGCCGCAACGGGTGAACCTCTTCATTATGAAGATATTGCTCGTTTACTTGGTGTCAGCAAGTGGACGGCATATGATATGGTCAGGGAACTGGCAAAGCAGGGGCTCGTATCAATTGAATATACTACTAACCAGAGTGAGAAACAGGTGGGGCGCTCCCGGCTGGCCATCAGACCAGCTGTAGCTTCCTCCTTTTTTATTTCCCTGCCGGAGGAATCGGCCAGGGTATTGGAAATGATCCGCACTTGTGAACCCGGTGCAACTAAAGAGCATTTTCAGGTCTTCATGCAAAGGGCAACGGCCTCGGATTCTAAGGGAATGTTCTGCTTTTATCTGGTGGCGGCCCTGGTACTTTTATCCAATCGACTGATTCGCAGCGGGGGTTTGCTCAGTATCCTGGAATCCCTTCTTGTCTTCTCTAGCTCGGAACTGGGGCTGGTGGCAGCGGCGGGGATGGTAGTGGCTTTGATTATCCGGGGGGGCGTTCATCCCGAAATGGTAAACCACCTGCAAGAATCTGTTGCCTGCTTCCACGAATACATTGGTGAAATAACCGAGGAAGAGCGCACTAAAATTACCGGCTTTTGGCAGAAGGCATTAAATATAAACCTGGCTGAAATCTAGCAATATTTTTTCCGCTAATTTTTGGTCTTTTGGGTGATATCCCAGAGGGGGATTTCACTGAATAAATGTTGGGGAGGAGGAATCGTTATGGCGGCGGGTGATTATTTGCGCAGCCAGGCAATAGTGCAGGCTTTAAACTTCGCGGCGAAGGATCCGGAGCATAATTTGGAAAAACTGGTCAGTGTAGCAGAAAAACTGGCATTGGACCCGTGTCACAAGCGCAATGTAGAGGGAGTAAAGAGGTTTCTTACCCGGGACAGCAATTGGAAAGAATTTGCCTTCCGGCTGCTGTGGGAGACCAACCCCAATGTCAGGAACCGCCTGGGAGTGAACTTTTTTGCCAACGCTGCTTTCAAGGGAGTGCCCAAACAGCACCAGCTGCAAGAGGAATTGGGCTTTTCCATCCCCTTTGCCCTGCTCATTGATCCTACCTCTGCCTGCAATCTAAAATGTACCGGGTGTTGGGCCGGTGAATACTCCCAGGCCGACAATCTGGAGACTGAGCTGATGGAGAGAATTTTAAGAGAAGCCAGGGAATTGGGCATCTATTTCATTGTCTTCTCGGGAGGAGAACCCCTGGTCAGGAAAAAGGATCTCCTCTACCTGGCAGAAAAATTCAATGATATGGCCTTCTTGGCCTTCACCAACGGCACCCTGGTTGACGATGAATTTGCCGACGGACTGGCCGAAGTAGGGAACTTTACCCTGGCCTTCAGCCTGGAGGGCTTTGCTGGGGCCACCGACGGGCGCCGGGGGAAGGGTGTTTTTGCGAAGGTAATGCAGGCCATGGACCGGCTGCGGGAGAGGGGCGTTATTTTCGGGGCCTCTACCACCTACACCCGGCAGAATACCGGAGAGGTTGGCTCCGAGGCCTATATCGATATGCTGATAGACAAGGGCTGTGCTTACAGCTGGTACTTCACCTATGTCCCCGTAGGCAGAAATCCCGACTTGAACCTGATGGCGACCCCCAAGCAGCGGGCCTACATGTACCGCCAGGTCAATCATTTCCGGCAGACAAAACCTATTTTTGTCCTGGATTTCTGGAATGACGGGGACCACAGCGGTGGCTGTATTGCCGGGGGCAGGCGGTATCTCCACATTAATGCCGCGGGAGATGTGGAGCCATGTGCCTTCATTCATTATGCAACTGATAACATCAAAAATAAGAGCCTCCGCGAAGTTTTGGCTTCTCCCCTCTTTGCCGCCTACCAGAAACGGATGCCCTTTAATGATAACCACCTGCGCCCCTGTCCCCTCATCGACAATCCCGAAAAGATACCGGAGATGGTTGCCGAATCTGGTGCCCATAGTACCCAGGAACAATCGCGGTATACACCAGAGCAATTGGCCCAATCCCTGGAGCAGTATGCTGCGGCGTGGGGTAAGGTTGCCGACGGGTTAAAAAGGGAAAAACCCGTTAGGGCTGCGGAGGGCATAAAGTAACTATAACCAAAACAGGATAAAAGGTGGTAGAAGTCATGGAAATAAGGGCAGCCATGCTGAGGAAACTATCTCTTTTGTTGATTCTATTGGGTTTGAGCAGTCTAGCCGGTGGTTGTTAAGGTGGAAGCTATGTAATCATCAACAGGGGGGAACACAGG
>DUVO01000262.1 GCA_012841005.1 Bacillota bacterium
ATCCCCTGGATCGGTCCTAAACTGGCCACCCCTTTGAAACGCCGGGGGTTGCTGAAATGACAGAAAGGATGAAGCGAGGATGAGCAAAAAGAAGGAGAGCTGCCGTTATCCCCTGGATCCTCTGGTTGATGTCATGGAGAGTCTTTTGGGGGAAGGGGGCTGCCCCTGGGACCGGGAGCAGGACCATCTTTCCCTGCGCCGGTACCTGCTGGAGGAGTGTTATGAGGTTATTGAAGCCATCGAGGAAAATAATATGCATAAATTGTGTGAAGAGTTGGGAGACTTATTACTACAGATTGTATTCCATGCCTGTCTTGCCCAGGCGCAAAGGGATTTTTCCCTCAAGGACGTGGTTGCCGGGGTCACCGCCAAGATGATCCGACGCCACCCCCATGTTTTCGGGGATGTTGTGGTGCAGGACAGCGAGGAAGTCCTTGTCAACTGGCAGCAGATTAAGGAAAGGGAAAGGGGCGCCGGGCAGGTGGAAAGCATCCTGGCTGGAATACCCAGGCAGCTGCCGGCCCTGCTGCGGGCCCAAAAGCTCCAGGCCAGGGCAGCCCAGGTGGGCTTTGATTGGGCTGATGTGACAGGAGCCTGGGAAAAGGTGGAGGAAGAGCTGCAGGAAGTAAAGGAGGCCGGTCGGGAAGGGAACCCGGGGGCGATGGAGGAAGAAATAGGGGATTTATTGTTTGCCATTGTCAATGTAGCCCGTTTTTTGGCCGTTGAACCGGAGACGGCCCTGACCCGGACCAATAATAAATTTATAAAACGATTTCATTATATCGAAGCACAGGCTCGCCGGGCCGGGCGCAATTTAAAGGAAATGACTTTGGCGGAAATGGACAACTTATGGAATAAAGCAAAAAATAATGGTAAACTTTGCGAAAAACACCAATAATAAGAAGGAGTTTAAACTCTGGCAGCGAAAATACTTACCGTGATAATCATTATTCAAGGAGGCGAGAGCATGAATAAGGGAGAACTGGTAGCCAGTGTCGCTGATAAAGCTGATCTGACGAAGAAGGATGCAGAAAAGGCAGTAGGGGCAGTATTTGAAGCCATCCAGGAAGCCCTGGCAGCAGGTGAGAGGGTACAGTTGATTGGCTTTGGGACCTTCGAAGTCCGGGACCGGAAAGCCCGCAAGGGGCGGAATCCCCAAACTGGCGAGGAAATTGACATTGCTTCGGCCAGGGTGCCGGCATTCAAAGCTGGCAAGGCTTTAAAGGATGCAGTGGCAAAATAATTTTTTCGGCAAGGAAAAAAATCAGGTTCTCGGCGGGGACCTGATTTTTCATTTTCGGCGCATGTGGGTAACGAGGATTAAACAGGTGATGGGGGCTGATTTTTTGCGACTGGATAAATTTTTGCAGGTATCCCGGCTGGTAAAGAGGCGGACCCTGGCCAAGACAGTCTGCACCCAGGGACGGGTACAAGTGAATGGCAGGGTTGCCAAGGCGGGAACAGAGGTGAAACCGGGGGACAAGCTGCAGTTAGATTTTGGGCGACGGGTTCTGGTAATTGAGGTGCTGGCGGTGCCCGAGGCAGTAAAAACCGGCGCTGCGGCAGAACTTTACCGGGTAATTGAGGAAAAAAAGAGGGAGCCTGGCGAGGAGGAACCTCTGGTATAGAAAGTCTTCCCCTGCCACATAATAGGGCTAATATGGGTGTTGCAGAGGGGCCGGTCTGAGGGGCACTCCCGGTGCCGGACCCTTCTAAACATAGCCAAAATAGCCAGATGTGGGGGGACATAAAGATGACACGAAACAGGATGCTCCTCGGTATTCTGCTTTTGGTACTGGTTACCGGCGGGTGCAGCCTCCTTAGGGGCCCGGAAAAAGCACCGTCGCCCCGGGAAAAACCCCGGGAGGAGGAACCACAAAGCCGGGTCTTGCAGATGGCGGAGGCGGGAGAGGAACCGACCTTACAGGTCTTTATCCATGAGACCGGGGAAACAAGGGAGATGGAGTTTGAAGAATATCTGGCCGGCGTGGTGGCGGCAGAGATGAAGACCGACTGGCCGGTAGAAGCCCTGGCGGCCCAGGCAATTTTAGCCCGGACCTTCACCCTGGAGGCTATCAAGAGCAAGGGCGGGACCCCCATGCACGGCACTGACGCCTGCACCCTGGTGGAACACTTCCAGGCCTATGATGATACCGCCGTTAACGACCGGGTGCGGGAGGCGGTGGAGATGTGCCGGGGGATGGTCGCCACCTATAAAGGGGATTATATCAAGGCCTGGTTCAGTGCCTATGCCGGGGAAAAGACGGCTACGGCCAAGGAGGGCCTGGCCTTTAGGGAGGAAGAGCCACCCTATATCAAGAGTGTCAAGAATCCCGGTGTGGAACATGCCCCGGCGGAAGATAAGGAATGGACGGCGGTCTTCAGTAAGGACCAGATCAGGGCCGCCCTGGCGGAGATGAACCAGGAAGCAGGGCCGGTAGATGAGGTGGCCATAGCCGAAAAGGGACCGACGGGCAGGGCCGTGACCATCCGCATCGATGATACGGAAGTGGCGGGGGCCGATTTCCGGATTGCCCTGGGGAGCACCGAGTTGAAGTCAATCCTTTTAGATGAAATTACCGTGGCGGGGAATGATGTTACCTTCAAGGGGAGGGGTTACGGCCACGGGGTGGGGATGTGCCAGTGGGGTGCCTATGCCCTGGCTAAAGAGGGCCGTTCCCCGGAAGAAATTGTCCAGTATTACTTTGAAGATGTGGAAATTGAAAGGCTGTGGGATTAAGGGAAGAATTGACGCGCCCGGGGCGCGTTTTTTTATTTTCCCGGGGACAGGGACGACATTTCTTTCATAAAACCTGGC
>DUVO01000068.1 GCA_012841005.1 Bacillota bacterium
AAAGAAAATACGCATGGGGCTAAACTACATCAACACCAAAGAAAACAAATGGATACCGATAAAAAAGGGCAGTCACAATCCCCGGAGTCAAATACCGGTAGAATTTTTGTATGAACCTGTCTTTCGCATCTATTTTAACATTGAAGATACTGACATCCGGGAACGGCTAAAATCCTTTTTGCAGCACCACAAATCATACTTCACCCTTTCTCTGGGGTTGAGTGAACTGCTGGCCAATTACTCTTATGTCGGGGAGGCGGAGTTTACTCCCATGTCTGAGGAAAGGACGGCTATTAGTTCGGTATTTGCCGCCTCGGCCCTTGTGCCGGGAGAGCTGGAAATTCCAGCGGGGGTAAAACTTTACAAAGAAAAGGTACCGGTGCACATGACGCCGGAGCGGGTAGTCGAAAGGTATGAGGATGTTATTTTCGAGGGGGAAGGGAGACCGCTCAAGGGGTTATTTCGCAACTGCTGGGTAAACAAGGAAGGGAAAATGGTGTACTTTTTCTAAGGGAGGGGTTGTTTGTGGCTGGCCCAGTATATTCTGGCCTTTTTTCCCATCCCGGAAAGCCTTTGGAACTGCACCTAGTCAATGTTGCCCGCTTAGCCAGGGACAACGCTGTCCAGGCACCGGCCTGGGATTTGCTGCAGGGCCTTTCCCTCTCTCCTGGGATATTTTCCAGGTTGGCCGCATTGTGCGGCCTTTGTCACGATTTGGGAAAGGCGACGGGATATTTTCAGGAATACCTCTTTGCTGAGGGAAGCAGGAAGAAGCATTTACAGGGTTTAAAGGAAACTAAACACAGTTTTCTATCTTCAATTGCCACCTATTTGGCTGCCCGGGAGGTAATACCACAGGGCGTTGAAATGGGGGAGGTATTTGCTTTTTTTGCGTATCAAGTGGTACGACGCCACCACGGTAATTTAAAGGATGTTCTCATAGATGCAACCCTGCAGAGTACCGATCTGGAATTGCTCCAGCGGCAAATAGACAGTATTGATAGGGGGAAATATGATGCCCTGTGCACCCAATTGATAGAAGCAGAAGTTCCCCCTGTAATAGAATTTAACTATCTGCGCAATAAGATTTCTGAGATACCGACCCAATTGGAAGAGGGGCGTCGTAAACTGCGGCGTATCGGACGCAAGGGAAGCAACCTCTATTACTTTGCCAACAACCTCCTTTTTTCCCTCTTGACCGATGCCGATAAAAGCGAAGTGGCTATTGGTGCTAAACTGCCCGAACGCTCCCTGCTTTCTTTTCCTCCCTCCTATGTTGACAAGTATAAGGAGGAGAAAGGGCTGGGAGACCATTCCTTAAATGCTTTGCGTGAGCAGGCCTATCGGGAAGTATTGGCAAATACAATCGATCTAAAAAAGCGGATCTTTTCCTTGAATCTGCCTACCGGCTTGGGTAAAACCTTTGCTTCTTTGGCCTTTGCCTTTGAGCTAAGGGAAAAGGTCTTTGTCCAAAAGGGATATTACCCGCGCATTGTCTACAGTTTGCCCTTTCTTAGTATTATTGAGCAAAACGCGTCGGAAATAGAGAAAATTCTCCAGGCAGGGGGGCTGCGGGCTGACAGTAACCTTCTTTTAAAACACCATTATTTTGCCGATCTCTACTATAAAATGGGGGAAGATGAGTTCGAACCCCAACAGGCTAAGATCCTCATTGAAGGTTGGAATGCGGAAATAGTGGTAACAACCTTTATCCAGCTCTTTCACACCCTCATCGGTTACCGTAACCGGCAACTCCGTAAGTTCCACCGGTTGGCCGGCAGTATTATAATTTTGGACGAGGTGCAGGCAATTCCCTTTAAATACTGGCCTTTGGTCAAGGGGACTCTAATGACTTTGGCGGAAAAAATGGATAGCTATATTTTATTTGTCACCGCTACAGAACCCCTTATTTTCAAACGGCAGGAGACAACACCTCTAGTTGATAGGGGACCCTATTTTAAGAAATTGAACCGGGTGACGGTACTGCCGGATATAAAGGAAAAAAAGGGCCTTGTTGAGTTACTGGATGAAATAAGGTGGGAGGAAGGGGAACGGCGTCTCTTCATTTTTAACACCATTACCGCTGCCAAGGATTTTTATAACTTGCTGCAGGAGGCCACTGGGAAGGAACCGATCTTTCTGTCGACCCATATCACCCCGCGGGAGCGTTTGGAGCGGATCAAACTGTTGCGGGAGGGCAAGGTGCCTCTGGCTGTTACTACCCAGTTGGTAGAGGCCGGGGTAGACATAGATTTTCCCATAGTCCACCGGGACTTAGCCCCCCTGGATTCAATCAACCAATCGGCGGGGCGCTGTAATCGCCACGGCGATGGTTCGGGCCGGGTCTATGTTCATTATCTGTATGACGGTAGTAGAACCTATGCTTCTTATATCTATGATTCCATTCTTTTGGACATTACCCGGGAAATCCTGCAAAAATATGAGGTCATTCCTGAAAGTGATTTCCTGCGGCTGATCGAGGAGTATTACCAGCAGCTGGTGGAGCGTAAGAGTGCTGCTGCTTCCCAGGATTTGCTGATGGCACTGCACAAGCTCAAATATGAGGGCACCCGGGAGGATGGCTCGCTAG
>DUVO01000201.1 GCA_012841005.1 Bacillota bacterium
ATGCTGAAGGTAATCCCACCAAGGCTGCCCTGGGCTTTGCCCGCAACCAGGGCATAGAGGTCTCAGAATTGGTGGTCAAAGAAATAGAGGGTGGTGAGTATCTCTTTGCCACCGTCCGGGATGAGGGACGACCGGCGGAAGAGATCCTTCCCCAATTACTACCGGACCTTATCCAGCAACTCAGTTTCCCCAAAACCATGCGTTGGGGCGATCATGATCTGCGCTTTGTCCGCCCTATCCACTGGTTGGTGGCCCTTTTGGGAGAAAAGGTAATTTCCTTTTCCCTGGCTGGAGTCAAGTCGGGTCGGGAAACCTATGGTCATCGCTTCTTGAGCAAAGGGCAGATCAGCCTTAGCGAACCTGGGGAGTACTATGAAAAACTCCGGGAACATTATGTAATTGTTGATCCGGAAGAAAGAAAACAGTTAATCAAGGAGCAGTGCGAAGAATTAGCCTGCGAACACGGCGGAAAGGTATTGTGGGATGAAGAACTGCTGGAGGAGGTTATTTATCTGGTGGAATATCCCACAGCCTTGGTCGGTTCCTTTAAACCTGCCTATCTCGATTTGCCTATGGAAGTTGTGATAACCCCTATGAAGGAGCACCAGCGCTATTTTCCCCTAGCCGATCTGACGGGGGAACTGCTGCCGCTGTTTATAACGGTTCGAAATGGGACTGCCGGCAATATGGAAACTGTCCGGGAGGGAAATGAGAAGGTGCTCCAGGCCCGTTTGGCAGACGCGAAATTTTTCTACGAAGAAGATAAAAAAATCCCCCTGGAAGCCAGGGTAGACAGGCTCAAGAATATTGTTTTTCTGGAAGGTTTGGGGACCATTTATGATAAGGTGGAACGGGTCCGGGAACTGGCCCGGTTTATTGTCGAGAGTATGGGTTTGGAGGAACCTGTGCGGTCTCTGGTTGACCGGACAGTAATGTTGTCAAAGGCGGATCTGGCAACAAATATGGTCTATGAGTTTGATGAGCTGCAAGGTGTTATGGGCAGGGAATATGCCCTCCTTAATGGTGAGAACCCCGTGGTGGCTCAGGGTATTTACGAGCATTACCTGCCCCGCTTTGCCGGAGATAAGCTGCCCCAGACAATGGTGGGGAATATAGTCAGCATTGCCGATAAATTGGATAGTATATGCGGGTGTTTCGGGATTGGGATTATTCCTACCGGTTCCGCCGACCCCTATGCCCTGCGGCGGCAGGCCTACGGAATCGTCAACATTTTACTTGGCGCCGATCTTAATCTAAAACTGTCTACCCTGGTAAATTACACCCTGAATATTTTCCGGCGGTTGAATATACTTGAGCGGGATCCCGGGGAGATACAGGAACAGATCCAGGATTTTTTTGCTGCCAGGATTAGAAATGCCTGCCGCGATCGGGGTGCAGCCTATGATAGCATTGAGGCCGTCCTGGCTGTGGATTTTGATAATGTGGCCCAGGTTTGGAATCGACTGGAAGCAGTGGAAAAAATCCGGCGGCAGCCCGCATTTGCTCCCTTTTTAGCCATGTTTAACCGGGTGCACAACTTAGCCCGTCAGGCTGCCGGTACAGAGGTTTGTTCCCCCGCCCTTTTCCGGGAACCTGCTGAGAAGATACTCTACGCCAAGTACCAGGAGCTGTTACCGCGCGTAGAGGAAGCCCTGGCCAGGCAGGAATATATAACAGTCTTGGAGGAGCTTCTTACCCTACAGCCCCCTATTGATTGTTTCTTTGACGAGGTGCTGGTTATGGCCAAGGAGGAGAAGGTCAAGAACAACCGTTTAGCCCTACTCCGGGAAATTGATCAGGTGTTTTTAACCCTGGCCGACTTCAGTAGAATTGTAACAGCATGACCGGAGGCCAGTGGAAAATTATATTTCATTCTAAAGGAGGAAATTGCAGGATTGGCTAGTAAAATATTTAAAAGTGGGGTATAGTTGGCCAAATAAGAAGAAGGGGTGATGGCCATTCAACTCACCTTGCGTCAGAAAAGGATTATTGAGATCGTAAAAGAGAAAGGACCTATAACCAGTGAGCAGATTGCTGCTGAGTTATCCTTGACCCGAGCCACCTTGCGTCCCGATCTTGCTATTTTAACCATGGTTGGTATCCTGGAAG
>DUVO01000231.1 GCA_012841005.1 Bacillota bacterium
CGGCACAAGTCGGAGGAACATCTCGCGAAGACCAGAATTCGTCAAGCTTGGTGAACCGCCGTATACCGAACGGTACGTACGGTGGTGTGAGAGGACGGGGGCTAGGCGCCCCCTCCTACTCGATTTTTTTGTGCCCCCAGGGGAACTGTTAATGCTGCTTGTCTTGTGGTGGAGAGAATGATGGTTCAGACTTCAAAGGAAAGGGAACCTCCAGCCCTGGAATTTGAATTTGAATGGATATATGGGCTACAGTGTTCACCAATAAGTGAGCAACATTTTTTCCGGGATTTCATAAAAAAGTTGGCCGCCGGGCTAAATTTCCTGCCGGCAGGGAGTGCAGCCAAAATTAATAGAATTAAATTTAGAGATAAGGGTAAAAAGAAGAAGGAAAAATCATAAAAGTGTTGAATTAAATAGGAGATTAGGTCCCGACATAATTAAAAGGGGGCGAATTAGTTGAACACTAATGCGCGAAGGGTTCTTTGTTTGTTCTTATGTATGTTGTTACTTGTTTTTTCCGGATGTAGTCCACAGACACCAGAGCCTGAACCAGAAACAGGAGGAGAAGTAGAAACAGAGATCGAAAGGGAACCGGTATCACTAAAAGACGGAACCTATCGGGGCGTTGGTCTTGGTCACAGTGGCGATATTGTAGTGGAAGTTGTTATTGCTGACAATACCATTAAAGAAGTGAACGTAGTAGAACATAATGAGTCCCCCAATATTGGCGATGCAGCTGCCAGAATTATCCCGGAAGGTGTGATTAAATACCAATCCTTGTCCGTAGATATGGTTAGCAGTGCTACTTACAGCAGCGTAGGTATCTTAAAGGCCATTGAGGATTGTATAAAACAGGCTGGTGGCGAGGAAGCGGTAGCTGCCCTGAGGTTAACGCCGGAGAAAGAAGCTCCCGCTCAAGAAACTGAGGAGATGGAAGCGGATGTTGTTGTAATCGGGGCTGGTATTTCCGGTATTGCTGCTTCCGTGAAAGCGGCGCAGGAAGGTGCCCGGGTAGTACTGCTGGAGAAAACCCCGGTGATTGGCGGCTGCAGCATCATTTCCGGTGGCCTTGGTATGATGAGCTACAACAGTAAGATGCAGCTCGATGTCGGTCTCCCGGTGGATGTCGATGCCTTATTTGCCCAGTGGATGGCAGATAAAAACTGGCGTTGCGATGCCAATGTTGTACGCCGGTTTATGGATACTTGCGGGGAAGCGGCCGATTGGCTGGCATCCCAGGGAATGCCATTGGCAGTAGTTGGCAATGAAGCGGTTAGCTGGCCGGCGCAACCGCTACCTGACCGGGCTCAGGCTTACGATAAGATGTTGCAGGGTATTACCGCTGGTGGCGGGGCTGTGCTGCTGGAAACTACCGGGAAGAAGCTGATTACTGACGCTAATGGCGCTGTGGTTGGTGTGGAAGCAGAGAAGAAGGACGGCACCAAAGTAGTCATTTCTACCAAGGCAGTAGTAATTGCCACAGGCGGTTACAGTGGAGACGTGGAATATGTTAAAGAATTGACCGGTGTGTCTGTGCAAAATCGCTGCCTGCCGCAGAATATTGGCGAGGGCATGCGGATGGCCTGGGAGATCGGGGCGGCTAAACCCTGGAATTTAGGAGCTCAGCAAAATCACCAGCTGGCGGCTGTTGCCCGGCCAACCCAGTTTTCCCTCTTTGAAAACGAGATGCCCAAGATTATTTCCTACCTGCCTTGCCTGCTGAACGTTAACAGCAAGGGCGTGCGCTTCCGCGATGAAGGCCTGTCCAGGAATATCCTGGGTGGCGCCAACAGTGCTGCCCATGCTGGTGGTATCTATTACACCCTCTTGAATCAGGATCTGGTGGACAAGCTGATTAGGGGTGGAATTACAGAATTTGGTTATACTGAATCCTTGCGCATCCCTGACCTGGCCACCACCATGAGTGATGATCCCTGGACCGTCAATTCCGATATTCCCTGGACCAACTTCCCTGCGGTTCTGGAGTATATGATAGCGAGCGGTACGGCTTACAAGGGCGAAACCCTTGAAGAGCTGGCTACCAATGCAGGAATGGATCCTGCCACTTTAGCCGCAACCTTCAATGAATACCAGAGCTACTGCGAAGCCGGTAAGGACGCAAAGTTTAACAAGGATCCAAAGAATCTAAAAAAATATGAAGGTGAGGGTCCCTATTATCTGATAGCCTGTCAAGTGGTAACCCTTGGTTCCGTCAGCTCGTTGGTTGTAAATGAAAATATGGCAGTTCTTGATGACAATGGTGATCCTATTCCTGGCCTGTATGCCGCCGGTGCCGAAGCCATGGGTGTCATCTTTAATGACGCCTATGAAGCAAAGGGAGGAGGCCTTGGCTACTCCTTGACTTCCGGCTACATTGCCGGTATAGAATCAGCAGCAGCGGTTAAGGGGCAATAATTTAACAGACCTTCACCCTCGGGGCAGTTGCTTTGAGAAAGCCCTTTAATCGCAGGAAAAGTGAAAAATGGTTTTTCCGGAAAAAACAGCGGACCTGGTGCCGCTGTTTTTTTTAGGTGTGCCCGGCATGGGCGCTGTCTCTAGGGTGAAAGTCCCGAGCGGTGAAGGTAGCAGTAGCCGTTAGCTTAAGGCAAGGGTGTCTGCGGCGACGCAGAATCTGAAGGAAGCCAGCGGAAAC
>DUVO01000025.1 GCA_012841005.1 Bacillota bacterium
CCCGGTATGGCCAAATCCCCCCCCGCCCCTGGTGGTCTCATCCAATTGTGTCTCGACAACCAAGTTTCCTCTGACAACAGGGCTTAAGACCAGTTGGGCAATTCGATCGCCCCGCCTAACGACAAAGGGTTCCTGGCCAAAATTGATCATGAGAACCTTAATTTCCCCCCGGTAATCTGCATCTATGGTACCGGGGGTATTTAATAAGGAAACCCCATATTTTACCGCCAAACCGCTTCGCGGCCGTACCTGCCCCTCATAACCAGCCGGTAAAGCCACCTGAATACCTGTAGGTATTAGCTTTCGTTCGCCGGGTCTTAATACTACATCTTGTTCGACGGCCGCAACCAGGTCCATTCCAGCCGCCCCTTCGGTCATATATCTGGGCAAGGGAAGACCCTCTGCTGTTGGCAAACGTCTTACCTTTACCGTAATTGTATCCATAGGGCATCACCTTCCCCGGTTGGACTATAACACATACTATATCCCATATCCAATAGGTTGTAAAGTGTGACTCAGTAACGCCGGGAGTAAACCCCCTTCCCATCCTTCCGGGGTGCTTCCAGAGAGTGTACCATTTCAAGGGTCACTGGGCAGCATACCCAGCGGAGGAACATTACAACGAGGGTAAAAAGTTTGCCTGCTCGAGCAGGACACGGAAGACAAACCTGCGACCTGAAGTAGATTCTAGCACAATGCCTTTTGCTGTCTTCTTTATTTCACAAGATCCTGTTTGTAAAAAAACACCTGATCCAGCGACAAATGCCCGGCCACGGTGCGACGCCCCTCCCCCTCTATTTCTATCCGCACCCCTTCTACCCAGGGAATCCCGGTCAGGGTATTGGTAATCGAATATACAGTTAGCTCCTCCCTCCTACTCCCGCCCCAATGCCCTAGGGCCAGTTCTTTACTGAAAACCACCCTGGCTATCCCCTTGTCAAATTCAAGATGGAGCAATTTTGTTCCCGCTGGAATGGTGGGTGCCAGGGGACTACCCGGTTTCGGACCCTTTATAAGTTCTTCCAGGTTTCCCCGCAGCAATGCCAGCATATCATTTTTATCCTGACCCCCACTGGTATACTCTAATCCCGGCAAACGGCGAATTTCCCTTCCCAGGGCATAGCTGCTGCCCGTCGAACCATCAAAATAAAGAACTGCAATCCGACCGGGCAAATTGTTTCCACCGGAACCGACGGCATCACCTAAGCCAAAATTATTTTCCCGGCCGCAGGTGGCCAGCAAGAGCAAGGATAAGATAATGAACAAACAGCCCCAGTCCCGTATCCCCGGCCCAAGCAATATAACCCTGCCCCCCATTGCCCACCCTCCCCTATCTGTGATACTAGTAAGTTATGACCGGGGCGGGGAAATTAAGCCTGGAAATAATAAAGTTTCTCCAATTAATTATTGCCACCGCCGGGGAAAGGAAAACCCTCTTGGGACGCGCGGTACTTCTCCTCTATAAATAACACCCATACCAGACACAATCGAGTAGGAGGGGGCGCCTAGCCCCCGTCCTCTCACACCACCGTACGTACCGTTCGGTATACGGCGGTTCACCAAGCTTGACGAATTCTGGTCTTCGCGAGATGTTCCTCCGACTTGTGCCG
>DUVO01000236.1 GCA_012841005.1 Bacillota bacterium
TATCGAACGCGGCGGTGTCTTCGCCTCCATTGTCGGGACTCTGGAATTATTGCCTCCTGCCGAAGTAGATCGGGTGGCAGGCATTGTTATCAACAAATTCGGCTGGGACCGGGATATCCTGCAGCCGGGACTGGATTATCTGGAACAGCGAACGGGCAAACCGGTTTTAGGTGTTCTTCCCTACCGGCCGCTGGAGATTGACCCAGAAGATTCCCTGGCCCTGGAGGGTGCTACTCCGGGGGCAAATCCCACCCGGCGGTACGGGAAGGCCAGGGCCACAGAATTACACCGCCGCCAGCAGGCCTATGACACCCTGGCCGCACTGGTGCGCAAACACATGGACCTGGAGGCTGTATACGGGATCATGGGGGTGCCCAAAAGGTCAGGAAAAAACTAAAACAGGGCTGGTTTGCACAATTGGAGCAAACAGTGCAATCCGGCCCTGTTTAGTTGTCCCCATTAGAAGGAAACAATGATTCCACCTTCACCGGCATAGGTTGCCATTGTCGCCCCCATCTTGCTTATGATAATTTCCCTGGGATGAAATTGTTCTTGCAGGGCCTCTTTTATAGTCTCTGTGTCAACCAGGTTCCGGAAATGGGTGATGCCCACATCCCTTCCGGACATATCGGGGCAAAAGCCTTTTACCGTCTCTAGCAGGCGCCCTAAAAGCTTCCTGCTGCCCCGGATTTTCTCCAGCAACACCACTTCACCTTCAACATTGTGCAAGAGGAGTCTTATATTCAAAATATTGGCCAGGCTGCCCTGGAATTTGCTCAAACGCCCACCTTTTACGATATTCTCCAGGGTCTTGAGCAGGATTAATATTTTCATCTTGTCCCGGTATCTTGTCAGCTCGGTAATTACCTCTTTCGCGGTGCATCCGGCCTGGGCCAGCTTGCATGCTTTAAGGACCTGCAAACCATGTCCCAGGGAACCGGCCAAAGTATCAAAAACGAAGGCGTCAACGCCTGACAGTTCCTTCCCCAGGCAGGCCGACTGATAGGTTCCACTCAGTTTCGAAGAAATAGTCAGGCATATTACCTCCCCAAAATTAGACAGTTCGCGAAAAACCCCGGCAAAGGCCGCCGGCTCCGGCTGGGAGGTCTTGGGGAGGACAGGGCTCCGGGCCATTTTGTCGTAAAACTCCCCTGGGGTAATGTCCACGCCTTCCCTGTATACTTGATCTTCAATGGTAATGGTTAGGGGTACTGTGCGGATGTTGTTGCCTTTGATCAACTCCACGGGTAAATCGCAGGAACTGTCTGTTACGATCTGCAGCAAAGATATCCCCCCTTTCCCACTTACCGGATCTTGCCTTATCTTTCCTATTTCTTCATCTTCGCCCAGGAATCCTTGAGACTGACAATGCGGTTGTAAACAATCCTTCCTTCCCTAGCAGCAACGGGATCCAGGTAGAAGAATCCCTTGCGCAAAAACTGGAAACGGCTGCCGGGGGCGGCTTCCGCCAGGGCCGGTTCCGCCGGAACATCCTCTAAAACAACCAGGGACTCGGGATTGAGATAGTCAATAAAATCCCCTTCCCCTTCATCTTCGGGGTTTTCTTTGATAAAGAGTTTATCATAGAGACGAACGGTGATCCTGGCGGCGTGCCGGGCTGATACCCAGTGGATGACACCCCGCACCTTTTTCCCGCTGGTATCCTGGCCGCTTTTGGACTGGGGATCATAGGTGCAGCGGAGCTCGGTTATGTTGCCCTCTGCATCCTTAATAACCTCTTCACAGCGGATTATATAAGCACCCTTGAGGCGCACTTCCCTCCCCGGGGCAAGGCGGTAGAATTTTTTCGGCGGTTCTTCCATAAAGTCTTCCTGTTCAATGTAAAGCTCCCGCCCGAAGGGAACCTGGCGGGTACCGGCTCCCTCATCACCGGGCATGTTTTCCAATTCGACCAGCTCGATCTTTTCCTCGGGCCAGTTGGTAATCACCACCTTGAGGGGGTGCAAAACCGCCATCATCCGCAGGGCCTTGTCCTCCAGGTCCTGGCGGATAAAGTGTTCAAACATTGCCAGATCCACGGTGCTTTCTGCCCTCGCCACCCCCACCTCTTCCATAAAACTGGCAATGGCAGCAGGGGTCACACCCCGGCGGCGCAGGCCGGCGATGGTCGGCATCCGGGGGTCATCCCAACCGCTGACATGGCCCTCTTCGACCAGACAGCGCAGCTTTCGCTTACTCATGACGGTATAAGTCATGTTAAAGCGGGCAAATTCTATTTGCCGGGAACGGCACTTGATTACTTCCGGCATCAGTTCCAGGGCATTTTCCACCACCCAGTCATAAAGGGGCCGGTGGTCACTGTACTCAATGGAGCACAGGGAATGGGTGATTCCCTCCAGGGCATCGGTAAAGGGATGGTCGAAATCATACATGGGATAGATGCACCATTTATCGCCGGTCCGGTGGTGTTTGGCATGGAGGATCCGGTAAAGTACGGGATCCCGCATGTTAAGGTTCCCGGAGGCCATATCGATCTTGGCCCGGAGAACCCGGGAACCATCGGGAAATTCTCCCTGACGCATCCGTTCGAAGAGTTCCAGGTTTTCGTCCACCGACCGGTTCCGGTAAGGGCTTTCCGTGCCCGGTTCCGTCAAGGTGCCCCGGTACTCCCTGATCTCCTCGGGACTCAAGTCGCAGACATAAGCCCGGCCGGCTTTGATCAGGCGCCTGGCAAATTCATACTTCAACTCAAAGGAGTCAGAGGTGAAGAAAAGGCGGTCCTCCCAGTCCACCCCCAGCCAGTGAAGGTCATCGATGATGGAATCAACAAATTCCTGCTCTTCTTTGATGGGGTTAGTATCATCGAAGCGCAGGTTAAATTTGCCCTTGTAGTCCTGGGCTATGCTGTAGTTTAAGAGGATGGCCTTGGCATGGCCGATGTGCAGGTAACCGTTGGGCTCGGGAGGAAAACGGGTATGGACACGCCCCCCGTTTTTCCCCTCCTCCAGGTCCTTTTCAATTATGGTACGGATAAAATTGGAATCCCGCTCGGGTTCATAAGCCATATGTAAATTCCTCCTTATTCTTGCAGCCTTTCTGTTTGGTAATAAAAGGTTGAATTTGATCCCATTATAACAGACAACAGCCAGGTAATACAAATCTCCAACGGCTGTGCCCGGGGGTTAACGGGGTTTACAAATAATCTCGTGGATCCAGGTAGCAAAAAACTGGCGGCTGTGGGCCGGGGTAA
>DUVO01000089.1 GCA_012841005.1 Bacillota bacterium
CAGGCGAAAATAAATTGACCTGCCGGAAAGCGGCAGGGCCAAGTAAAAACAAAAGGAGGGGCTGACCCTCCTTTGCAGAAGCCTGGTTTTAATAGGTAGTCCGGCCTGTCTGCTGGCCAGTCTGCTGCTGTTGCTGGACCATTTGCTGTCCACCCATCATACCCGTTTGCTGGTAAAGCTGCTGCAGCTGCTGTTGGGACTGGTCCAAGAGCTGCGACATCTGGACATAAACCTGGTTAGACTGGATACTCTGCATGGCCTGGGAGAGGGCCTGCATAGCCGTCTGGACAGCCTGCTGCACCTGCTGGTCTGTCTGGGCCTGTGGGCCTGGGCCTGCTGTTTAATCTGATTTAAGAGCTGCTGGAACTGCTGGGGTACCTGCTGCTGGTTGCCAAACTGCCCCAGAGCCTGCTGCATTTGTCCCGCCAGTTGCTGCAATTGGCCACCCTGACCCTGCTGATTCATTTGCTGGCCTCCCATCTGCATTTGCTGCTGGTTGGTCGCCGTCATCCCGGCCGCTGTAGAACCGGTGGTACCGGTTCCCCGATTCAGTCTCCTGGTTATTTCTTCCGATACTTCCTCTTCAAGCTTCTTTTCTTCCAACTCATCAAAAGCCATGTCTTCACCCTCCTTTACTTCATTAGTCAAGAAGTCATTGTTAAGTTTCCCTCTGCAGGGCGAATTTATTCCCTGGGATCCTCACCCCCGTGGCCGGAAAAACCTTACACCGGTCAGTTCAGCATATTACACTGGCGCTGCCAGGCCTCCTCCAGTTGCCGGTCCAGGGTCTGCAGGACTTGAAATAGAACCCGGTTGTGCTCCAGAAGCTGCTGGGCCCGGGATAAACCAATCATGGCCTGCTGCAGGTTGGCCATAATAAATTGATCCCTCTGGTTCAGCAGGGGGCCGGTTCCAGCTTCCCCCTGGGGCTGACCGGGCCCTGCATCCCCCTGGCCCACGGGTGGAAGCAATTCCTGGGACATTTCCAAAAACACCCCTGCCCGGGGCTGCTGCCGGGTATTTTCTTGCGCCCCTCCCCGGGACTGCTGCTGGGTACTTCCTTGAGAGTCTCCCTGGGCCTGCTGTGTCAGGCTGCCTTGCATACCACCCTGGGGCTGCGGGGGCTGCCCCGGCATTTGGCTTGCCGCAAGGGCCTGGGGGGCAATGCCCGCCATTTGACTTCCGGCCTGGGACTGTTGGCACTGCAGCCCATTCTGGAGCTGGTCCAAATTTTTGGCCAGGGATTGGAAATCCTGCTTCAGGGGGGAAAAGTCGTTCTGCAGCTGGCGGGTTTTTTCCTGAAACTGCTTCAAGGTCACACTCAATTCCTGACTTGCTTCCTGCAGCGTCTGCCGCAGTTTTTTCGCCCCGTTGAGCAGGGCCAACCGCTTCTGGCTCACCTGTTCCTTATGGGCCAATTTGTTGCCCGGCGCCAGAGCCGCCCAGAGCCCCTGGCTTTGGGCCACCTCCTGCTCCAACTGTTTCAGGCTCTGGTCCACATCACCTTCAAAATTTTGCTCCTCTTGTTCCACCTTCTGCAAAGTGGAAGCCAACTGCTGTAACTGGCTTTCCCATGTCTGGCAAAATTTTTGTACCCGCTCATCAATCTGGTAGTAATTTTTCTCCGCCTTCTTGAGGGCTTCGGTAATGGCCTGGGCCTGCTGATCGGGATTTACACGCGGCATTTTCCTCCTCCTCTTCATCCACAATCGGTAAGGGAAACCCAGAGGGACTACGTTATAGTTTGCCCTGTCGCAAGGCTAAGATACGCCGGGAACCTTGGATTTTTCCAGAGACGCAGTGGGAAAATGGGGACTTGCCTTATTTGCCCCGTTGAAAAAAATTCCACCTGGCCCACTCATAAAATCCCGGGCGGCAGCCAAAAATATTAATAAGGAGGTGGAAAAGATGCTGGTTCCCTGGAATCCCATGAACGAATTGGAACGGCTGCGCCAGGATATGAGCCGCTTCTTCGACTGGGGGCCGTCCTGGAACAGAGGCCAGGTATCTTCCTGGCAGCCTTCCCTGGACATCTACCAGACCGATACGGAAGTGGTGGCCACGGTGGAAATCCCGGGCGTCAACCCGGAAGATGTAGATGTGACAGTCACCAAAAATATGCTCTCGGTAAAGGGCGATCTAAAGCTAGCGGAAGAGGTCAAGGAAGAAGGTTATTTCCGTTCTGAACGCCGCTTCGGTTCTTTCCAGAGGGTGGTGCCCCTGCCTGCGGAAGTAAAATCCAATGAAGCAAAGGCCTCTTTTAAAAACGGGGTCCTGGAAATCAGAATACCCAAGGTGAAACCCCTTCACGAAGAGGCCTTCAAACCGAAAATTGAACACTAAAAAAGGCGCGGGAAGCGCCTTTTTTGCCTGTTCGGCTGCTGTTTTAACTTTTCTCCAGACTGCGGCAGATGCAGAGGACCTTTTCCGCCACCTGGCGGGGTCCTTGGCCGAAAACCCGGACCTGGGGTTCCCGGCACCAGCCCCCCCGGTCATAGATGACATCGGGAACAGAACCCCGCTCCTCGATGACGGCAACAGTGCCCCATTCCCGGTACCGGTTTTCGGGCCTGGCGGCATAATCCTCCGGTTCAGCCTGCCGGTCGAAGGAAGCCGTCGCCAGGCCTACCTTCTGGCAGGCCGCTATAATTTCAGGACTGTACTTTATATTCATCACCGACCGGACCCCTGGATCGGCCTCCATGGCCGGGATAAGGGCGGCAACCATGTTCCGGGATACCCCAAAGGCCGGGAGACCTACAGCCCGGACACCTGCGTTGCATTTGACCAGGCGCCCCGGCAAAGCGGCAATATCCTCGGGACCCCGGGCATAGGGAAGGGCCGCCAGGAGGTTGGACTGGACCTCGGGGATTAAAGCGCCCAGGCCTGGTTCCCCTTCCAGGAGGGCCACCCCTTCCTGCACTTCCTGCAGGACCCGGTACCGGTCCCGATCCCGGTAGAGGGAAGCCAGGTGATGGGTGGGGCCATGCCCGCCGCCAATATCCAGGGCAAAGGCCAGGGCAGTGTTGATATACTCCTTGGCCTGCTGCACCGCCTCAAAAACCGGCAGTCCCAGGGCCAGCCCGGCGGCGATGGCGGCCGAATAGGTACACCCGGTACCATGGGTGTTTTTGGTCAGAAACCGTTCTCCCGCAAAATGATGAAATTCACTGCCATCAAAGAAAACATCGGTGGCAACCCCTTCCAGGTGCCCTCCCTTAACGATCACGCAGGGGGTTCCGTAGCCGTGGAGGACCCGGGCCGCCTTTTCCATATCGTCCAGATTGGAGATGCTCATCCCCGTCAAAACCTGGGCCTCATGGATATTGGGGGTAACCACCAGGGCCAGGGGCAAAAGTTCCCGCTGCAGAGCCTCCCGGGCTTCCGGGGCCAGGAGGTGATCCCCACTCTTGGCCACCATGACGGGATCCAGCACCAGCTTCTCCAGCCCATATTCCTGCACCTTCTTTGCCACGGCGCCAATGATACCGGCATTGGCCAGCATCCCAATCTTGGCCGCATCGGTGCCAATGTCGCTGAGGACCGCCTCCAGTTGTTGGGTTACAAATTCCGGGGGCAGGTTATGGACACCGGTGACCCCCAGGGTATTCTGGGCTGTCACAGCGGTGATAACACTGGTCCCGTAAACCCCCAGGGCGGCAAAGGTTTTCAAGTCTGCCTGGATGCCCGCTCCCCCGCCCGAATCGGAACCAGCAATGGTCAGGGCCTTTGGTAACATCTCCCCCACTCCTTTCCTAAATTTAAATCGGGGAAAAAGACTCCCCCGCCGGAACCGGTCCGGCGCAGCTACTTCCTCTTTTCCTTCCCCGCCCGGACGGCCGCCGCCAGCTGCTGGGCCGCCAGTTTTACGTCGGGGGCGCCCACCACGGCAGAGATAACGGCCACCCCGTCGGCACCGGCCGCAATGATGTTCCCGGCCTTTTCTGCCTTTATCCCGCCGATGGCCACCACCGGGATACCGATGGCAGCCTTGACCGCCCGTAAGGTATCCAAACTTACCGGCTTTCCGGTATCGGTCTTGCTGCCGGAGGGGAAAAAGGGTCCCAACCCGACATAATCGGCTCCAGCCTCCTGGGCCTGCCAGGCCTCGTCGACATTATCCACCGAAACCCCGATGATTTTATCGGGGCCCAGGAGGCGGCGAGCTACGGGAGCCGGCAGATCATCCTGCCCCAGGTGGACGCCGTCGGCCTGGGCCGCAAGGGCTATGTCAACCCGGTCGTTGACAATAAAGAGGGCCCCGTATCTTTGGGTAAGCTCCCGGTATTGAAGGGCTAGGGCCAGCAGTTCCCGCCCCGAAAGGTTCTTCTCCCGGAGCTGCACCACCGTTGCCCCACCCGCAAGAGCTGCCCCAATCACCTCCCCCTGGGAGCGGCCCCGGCTCAGTTCCCGGCTGCCGATTACATAGACCTCCAGGTTCATTCCCTCACCTCCTGTCTCCGGAGTAGATTCCTGTGTCATTACCCGGTACCGGCAAAAAAATAATACCTGTTCTCCACTCCTGGCAAAGGGAGATGGTGACATCCCCTGCCCGTTGGAACAAAAAAACCGCTGCCCTTTGGTAGGGAGCGGTCTGGCCTGGGCCAGGTGCAAATCTTTTACGCTTCCCTCCGCTGGTATTATCCAGGTCAGGTTCAAGGGTTGGCAGATTCCACTGCCCTCTCAGCCCGGAATTACGAGCTCCCCTAGCAACTAAATCTTTTTTCTTTATTTTTATTATATGTCAATAACTACCCGGGAGCAATGATCAATACCCCAATTTCTCTCCCACCAGGATCACTTCCAGGTCTGTGGCACCGGGTTTACCCTCAATGATGGTGGTCACCTTGCACATCCGGTCCGGAGAACTGCAGTCATTACACTCTCCGGTGGCGGCACAGGGGGTTTGGAGTTTTAGCCGCCGGGCGTTGGGGGGACAAGCCTCCCGGTGAATCCGCTCCAGGGCCGCCTCCAGGGAGCCGGCCAGTTTGTTGCTGCCGACAACCAGAATCACCCGGCGGGGACCATAAACCATGCCCATGACCCGGTTCCCAGTCCCGTCGATGTTGACCAAACGTCCGTCTTCTGTAAGGGCATTGCTGCTGGCCAGATAAAACTCGCACCCCA
>DUVO01000279.1 GCA_012841005.1 Bacillota bacterium
AGTTCTTCCCGCCCCGACCGCTCATAATCAGGCAAGGATTCCCGGCGCATTTTAACCTCGCGGGTCAGAACCTCGAGAACCTCCGGATCAGAAATTTCCCGGCCAAGCTCAATCTCTCTGTTCTTTATGGCCGACCTTGCCATCCGGATTACCGCCAACCGGGTTTTCCCGGCTGCTTTTTCCTTCATGGCAGTTTTCATGTCCTGTAATAATCTATCTTTAAGGGACATTAAAATCCCCCCTACCTGTTCCGCATCTGACGCCGGCGCGCGGCTTCTGATTTCTTTTTCCGCCTTACGCTCGGCTTTTCGTAAGCTTCCCGTTTCCGTGATTCTGAGAATATGCCTGACTTTTTACACTGCCGGCGGAAACGACGTAGTGCACTGTCAAGGGACTCATTCTTCTTTTTCCTAACCTCTGTCACCCTTTCTCCCTCCCCTCCACTACAACCGTCGGCCCAACAATTGGTTCATCCATTCTTGCATGCATTGTTAGAAACTAGCAGGGCAACATCCCAATTATACGTTACCCGATAGGTGCTGTCAAGGACTAGCCGGGAGGCCACTGCATAAACCGGCCCCCAAGGAGGTGGAAGTGCAGGTGATGAACCGTCTGCCCACCCTCATCCCCTGTGTTTATTACCGTTCTGAAGCCCTTTTTATCCAGTTCATACTCCCTGGCAAGCTGCTGTATAACAGCAAAGATATGGGCCAGCAGCCCCCTGTCAGCCTCAGTCAACTCCAATAGTGAGGGAATATGATCTTTTGGGATGAGGAGCAGATGAACCGGGGCCTGGGGGTTAATGTCCTTAAAGGCCAGCACAGTATCATCCTCATAGATGATATCACTGGGGATCTCTCCGGCCACAATTCGACAGAAAACACACTCGGACACTTTACTAACACCCCCCTCCCCTTAATTTTCGCCAGCCACCTGCATATAAAAAAGAGAACGGGAAGAATGGAAAGGGCTGCCTTTCCCTGCAGGGCTGGTAAATTATACACTACCCTATTAAATATTCCACCATCTTTTTATTCTATGCCCGGGAGCGAAATCCTTCCTCAGCCAGAAAAACACAACCATTTATCCAATGCAGTTGCCAAGGAACAGTTAGTTAAATATAATATTGTATTAATAATTGAAGGAAAAGAAAATATCTCCCTAAGAGAGGAGACAACTGTATGCAGTATACCTTGGCTACCATTGCAACCGGTTACCTGATTGGTGCCTTACCCCACAGCAAATTTGTCCCTCCCAAGCACCCAACTATACACCTGCTCGGTGACATTGCCAAGGGGGCTGCCGCAACTCTACTGGCGACGGTAGTCATCGGAACCGAATTCAGCATCATCTTAACTTGGAACAGTAAAACTGGAAGTTCGCCCCTGGAATAAACCGGCCCGCCATCTTTATACCAAACTGGGTTTTGCAGAGGTAGGAACCACCAGGGATAGCCAGGGTACCTGGCTGGTGATGATTAAGTCCTTATCCCCTTACACCCTTCTTCCCCCGCCGCCATAAT